>URQR01000169.1 GCA_900550065.1 uncultured Eubacteriales bacterium
CAATGGTATCATGTCCGGCGCCGTGCTCAGCTGGGTGGCCATTGTAACGGAGCTGTCCAGTGCGATTATCCTGTACAATAACAAGACCATCACCTTGACCATGTCCACCTACGCGGCTATTTCACGGGGAAATGACGGCCTGGCCTGCGCCTTTGCGGCGATTCTGACGGTGCTTGGTTACTCGATTAACGACACAATCGTTATTTTTGACAGAATCCGTGAAAACATGAAGTACGCGAAAAAAGAGACGGCGACGGCGGTTACGGAGCGGAGTATTTGGCAGTCTATGACGCGTACGATAAATACTTCTGTTACGACCTTGATTACGATTGTAATCCTGTATTTCATGGGCGCGACCGCATTGAAGGATTTTGCGCTTCCGATTATCATCGGTGTAGTCTGCGGTTCGTATACTTCCATTTTTGTTGCAAGTCCGTGGTGGGCTGCGTGGAAAGACGCAAATCACAAGGAACAGATCAGCAAGAAAAAGGCGGCAAGAGCATAATGCAACAGAGCATAATGCGAGAGGGCATAAGAATAAAAAGAAGAGGACGGCGTTTGCCGTCCTTTTTTGTTTGCATTTTTAAAGGTGAACGCTGCGAGTTGCGGTGCAATTATTTTTGCAGCATATCTAAATAATCGAAAAAACCGGGGAAGGATATGTCTACAACAGAAGGGTCTGTAATTGTGCTGGTTCCCTCCGCCGCAAGCGCCAAAACTGCCATGCTCATTGCCATCCGGTGGTCGCCGTACGTCTGAAATTCTGCGCCGTGAACCACCTGCCCGCCGCGAATCACCATCCCATCGTCGGTGGCCCTGATGTCTACGCCTGCGCGCCTGAGCTCCGTCACGATTGCGTCAATCCGGTTTGACTCCTTTACTTTTAGCTCCTGTGCGTCCCGGATAACGGTTTCGCCGTCGGCGAAGGCCGCCGCAACAGCGATAATTGGAATTTCGTCAATCAGGCGCGGAATCAGCTCTGCGCCAATGCTGCACCCATGCAGGGAAGACGATGAGGCCGTTATATCGCAGACTTCCTCACAACCGAAGAAGCGTTTGTTTTCTAATTCAATTTTAGCGCCCATTGCTTGCAGTACGTCAATGATACCGCTGCGCGTTTCATTGACGCCTACGTCCCGAATGGTGACCTGTGCGTCGGGGATGATTGCGGCAGCAACGAGGAAGAAAGCGGCGGACGAAATATCGCCCGGGACGCGTATTTCCTGTGCGCACAGATTTTCCGGCGGCGTCAGGATGACGCGGTTTTCTTCCTGCTGTAGCGCGGCGCCCATAAAGGAGAGCATACGCTCGGTATGGTCGCGGCTTTGCTGCGGCTCAATTATAGTTGTATTACCGTCGGCATACAGCCCCGCAAGCAGAATAGAAGACTTAAGCTGTGCGGACGCGACGGGCAGTGTGTAGGAGATACCGTGTAGAGAGGCACCATGAATTTCAAGCGGGCAGAAATCGCTGCTGATTTGCGCGCCCATTTGGGTAAGCGGAATGCGTACCCGTTTCATAGGCCTGCGCCGTATAGAGGCATCCCCGTCAATGGTACAGGAAAACGCCTGTGCGCTCATAAGCCCGGCGAGAAGGCGTGTCGTCGTGCCGGAATTTCCGGTAAACAGAACAGAATCCGGTTTACGAAGGCCGTGCAGGCCACGCCCAATCACTGCGACGGAATCGCCGTTTATATTGATTTCAATTCCCATTTTTTCAAAGCAGTTTATCGTAGAAAGACAGTCCGCCCCGTTTAGAAAACCACTAATTTGTGTCGTGCCGTCCGCAATTGCGCCGAGCATCACACTTCTGTGTGAAATAGACTTGTCGCCCGGAACGGCCAGTTCGCCCCGCAGTCGGGTCGCCGGCTTTATTTGCATGGTTCTATGCCCCCTGTTATATAGTGTGTTATGTACAAACCTTGTGCAAGAGCTTGCCCTATTGTACAATAATTAAGCGGTACAAGTCTTGAAGAAGGCACGGTGCGGCTTTTGCCGCAGGAGGGACGGTGTCCCGATAGTGACTTCTTCTAAGCGCAGAAGCCTTGCTTCTGCGTATATTATACAATAACAAAACTGGAAAGTAAACATACCGAGCCATATTTTATAATAGGATAGTACATGATATGGATTTAGTTTTTTAATTGTTAAATTTGCATATAAATATACACTAATATTGGTTAAAATTTAGGTAGGAAAAACAAAAATTAAAAGCGAATATAGCTTAATAAGAAGTACAATGCGTTTCTTACCTGACAACCTTGGGCGGAAGCGAAAAATAAAATATGCTTAGGAGGCTGGTATCATGGGAAATTTCAAACCGGAAAAGATCAGGAACATCTGCTTTGCAGGGCATGGCAGATCCGGAAAAACGACGCTGTGTGAAGCGATGCTGTTTCACGCGGGCGCGGTTGACCGCTATGGCAGCACGGCGGACGGTACGGCAACGATGGATTACGACCCTGAGGAAACCAAACGGAATTTTTCGATTAGTACAGCGGTTGCACCGCTGACGTATAAAGATGTGAAAATCAACCTGATTGACACACCGGGGTACTTTGACTTCGTAGGCGGCGTATTTGAAGGGATGAAGGGCGCGGACAGCGTCGTTGTCACCGTAAGCGGTAAGTCGGGCGTCGGCGTAGGGACGGAGCAGGTGTTCCGCTATGCTGTACGCGCGAAGCTCCCGATTGCGATGTTTATTACAAAGCTGGAAAACGAACATAGCGATTATGACGGTATTTTGGAGCAGATTAAGAGCCGGTTTGGCGCGGCGATTGTGCCGTTTACAATTCCCGTGATAGAAAACAAAAAGGTTGTGGGCTTTGCCGATGTGGTGAGCGGTAAGGCGTATGCGTACGACGGGTTTAGGGCAAAGGAAATCCCGATGCCGGACGCGGCGGCTGCCGCCGTGGAAAGCGCGCGCGACACGCTCTATGAGCAAATTGCGGAAACGGACGAGGCCTTAATGGAAAAATATTTTGATGGTCAGGCATTTTCGGACGAGGAAATCCGGCAGGGAATCAAGGCAGGCCTAAAAGAGAGCATTGTTATCCCGGTGTTTGCGGGCGAGTTGGCTACCGGCGCGGGCGTTAGCCTGTTTATGGACGCGGTGGTTTCGTACCTGCCTTCACCGGTGGAGGCGAACCCGATTTTGGCAACGGACAGCAAAACGGAGGATATCATAGAGCTAAAGGCCTCCGAGTCAGATGACCTTGCAGCCGTTGTGTTTAAGACGGTTGCGGACCCTTATGTTGGAAAGCTGTCGATTTTCCGCGTCGTCTCGGGCGTGATGAAAAGTGATACGATGGTGTATAATCCCGTAAAAGAGGCCAACGAAAAAATTGGACGGCTCTATACGATTAAAGGAAAGAAGCAGTCCGATACGGACAGCGTTGGCGCGGGCGATATCGGCGCTGTGACAAAGTTGATTAGTACGACGACAGGCGATACGCTCTGTAAAGTGGGCAGCAATATTGTAATTGAGCCAATTGAATACCCGCGTCCGGTGATTTCGCTCGCAGTGCTCCCGGTGGCGAAGGGCGATGAGGAGAAGATCCACAGCGGACTTGTTAAGCTGCGCGAGGAGGACCCGACCTTCACCGTTTCCACCAATCACGAAACGCACCAGATGATTATTGAAGGGCAGGGCGAGCAGCATATTGATGTCATTGTCAGCAAGCTCAAGAATAAATACGGCGTAAATGTAACCTTAGAAGTGCCGATTGTACCGTACCGCGAGGCGATTAAAGGCCGCGCAAAGGTAGAGGGCAAACACAAGAAGCAGTCCGGCGGCCACGGGCAGTACGGCCATGTTGTGATTGAGTTTGAGCCCGGCACGGGAGAGGGCTTGGAGTTTGCGGAAAATGTATTTGGCGGCAGCGTACCGAAGAACTATTTCCCGGCGGTTGAGAAGGGCTTGCGCGACTGTATGGAGCACGGCGTGCTGGCCGGCTATCCGGTTGTAAGCCTGAAGGCGACGCTGTTAGACGGCTCGTACCATCCGGTTGATTCGTCGGAAATGGCGTTTAAGGTGGCGGCGTCGCTGGCGTTTAAAAACGGGCTGGCGCAGGCAAACCCCGTCCTGCTCGAGCCGATTGGATATTTGAAGGCGACCGTTCCGGAGGGGATGATGGGCGACGTGATTGGCGATATCAATAAACGCCGCGGCAGGATATTAGGTATGGGCAGCGGCGAGGTAGAGGCCGAGGTGCCGGTTGCGGAAATGTTTAAATATGCGACGGATTTACGCTCTATGACACAAGGGCGCGGAAGCTTTACATTTGATTTCGTGCGCTACGAGGAGGCGCCGAAAAATATCGTAGATAAGGTGATTGCAGAGGCGAAAGAGCAGCAAAAGGAGTAAGTGTTTCGCTTTTGTACAAAATTTCAGCACTTTTCACAATCTTTTTAGGCACATGGGGCGCGCGGTCTTGCGCCCCATGTGCTTTATACAGAATCAACAAAAACTTTTTTTGTTTTTTGTCTAAATAGGTCATGTCCTTATTTCCCGGGATATGTTATAATAAACTTCGTAAAGCAATAGGGTTTATAACAAGAAAGGGGTATTAGTCCAATGGCAAATTTAAGTTTG
>URQR01000170.1 GCA_900550065.1 uncultured Eubacteriales bacterium
GCCCTTGTCGAGCATCTCCTCTAACAGATTCACCGCAAAGCCATTGTAGCCATAACTGCCGTCGTCGGTCGCCACGGTCGTCTTCGCCACGGATGCAAATTCATCCTCCATACAGACGCGGTCCTTACTGCGGAAGCCGAGCAGACACACCGGGTCCGGAAGCTGTTTGCACAGCATATAAAGCGGAAAAATACCGATTCCGCCGCCAATTACGATTGGCTTTTTCACCCCGTCCGGCATGGTAAAGGAATTACCGAGCGGGCCGAGAATGTCGAGCGTATCGCCCGTTTTTTTCTCGGCAAGCGCCTCCGTACCGCTCCCCTTCCTTTCAAATAGAAAGCGCACCGTATCGCCCTCTGCGTCGCAAATGCTGATTGGCCGGCGCAGAAGGTTGTTCGCCGCGTCGCCGCAGTCAATGTGCAAAAACTGCCCCGGTTTTGCCTGCGCCGCCATTTCCGGGCTTTCCACCGTCACATCAAATACGTTTTTAATAATTTCTTCTATAGTCCGAATCCTGCAAATATTTCTACTTTTCAAAAGCTCACCCCGCGTGATTCTTATTATTTTTGGATATCTAACACCATCACAAGCTCGCCGTTTCTATCGAGTTCACCGTTAAACCGAAACCCAAACGACTCATACAGCCGGATTGCGACTCGGTTATCTGCATAGACGCTTAGATATATCGTATCACAACCGTATTCTTTTTGCATACGTACAAGCAGATGTGTCAGAACTGGGCGCGCATATCCGCGCCCCTGATAGTTTACGTCAATCAAAAACCGGTCAAGCCACACGCGCCCCGCTTCGTCCTCGTCCTTCCAGCATCCATACATGGCAAAACCAACCATGTTGCCGTCAGCAACTATCGCCACCGGCCTCCATAAGTCGAACTGCTTTGCCTCCTCCCAGCTCTGTGCGACGGTTTCAACTGTATGCTCCTGCCCCGCCGCAACGCGCAGCCGCGCAACACAGTCTATATTCGTTTCATCAACCGGAATAAACCGGATTTCCATATTTTCACCTAATGTCTTTTTGTAGTATAACCAATCTTTTCTCTTTTATCTGCCAATTGCGGCATTAATTGCTTTTGTCATATCCACTGCTTCATCCTTTGCGGCTTTTGCAAAGTGTTTCTCGTCGCCCGTCTTTTTGTACGCGCACATAATGGCCCGCGACGAGTTGACAATCGCGCCAAGCCCCTCTTTATCAAAGCTGACCGCAACATCGTCCGCGCCCGCGCCCTGCGCGCCATAGCCCGGCACGAGGAAGTACGTATGCGGCATAGCCGCGCGCAGCCGCTTCGCCTGCTGCGGATACGTCGCGCCGACAACCGCGCCGACCGCACTGTAGCCATACTCGCCCACATTGTCCGCTCCCCAGCCGCTTACAAGCTCCGCTACCTTTTCATAGAGCGGCTTTCCGTCGATTACTAAATCTTGCAGCTCGCCCGACGACGGGTTCGACGTTTTTACAAGCGCAAAAATCCCTTTATCATACGTCTTGCAGTCTTCCACAAACGGCAGTATACCGTCGCTGCCCAAATATGGGTTCACCGTCAAACAGTCCGCCCCGCTCATTGCCTCGCCTTTTGCGCCGATTTTCGTCTTACCAAGCCACCCGCACGAGTACGCCTGCGCCGTGGAGCCAATATCGTTGCGCTTTCCGTCCAAAATCACGTACATACCCTTGCTTTTGGCATAGTCCACCGTCCCATACAGCGTTTTCATACCCTCGATTCCGTACATCTCATAGTACGCCGCCTGCACCTTGACCGCCGGTACCACCTCGCACAGCTCGTCAACGAGCGCCTTGTTAAAGCGCAGGAGCGCCCGCGCTGCGCCCTCCGCCGTTTCCCCGTATTCGGCAAAGCATTCGGTCTGGATATACGCCGGCACATAGTCCAATTTCGGGTCAAGCCCTGCCACAACCGGCGAGTTCATCTCTATTATCTTTTTTATCATCAAATCCATTGACATTGCGATTCCTCCCTCTTTTTACAGCAATACGCCCTGATTTACAACGATTTCGCCGTTTACAACCGTATATTTGACCGTTCCGTTCAATTGATAGCCATCGTAGGGCGAATTTTTCCCCTTTGACTGGAAGCTGTTTACATCAACTGTATACGTCTCCTTTGGGTCGAACACGACAATATCCGCCGGGCGGCCCACCGACAGGCTCCCCTTGTTTAAGCCGAGGATGTTCGCCGGGTTGACGCACATTTTCTTTAAAAGCTCGTCCAGCGTCAGCACGCCCGTGTCCACAAGATACGTGATACAGAGCGGCAGCGACGTTTCCAGCCCGACAATGCCGTTCGCCGCGAGGGCAAACTCGCAGTTTTTCTCGTCGATATGGTGCGGCGCATGGTCGGTCGCAATGACGTCAATTGTCCCGTCGCGCAGACCCTCAATAATGGCCAGCCGGTCCTCCTCCGTCCGCAGCGGGGGATTCATTTTCGCATTCGTATTAAAGCCCTCAATCGCCGCATCTGTCAGCGTAAAGTAGTGCGGGCACGTTTCACACGTCACCTTTGCGCCGCGCGCCTTTGCACCCCGGATGATTTCCACGCTGCGCTTCGTACTGATATGGGCGATATGCACCGGCACGCCCTCGTTTTCCGCAAGCAGCACGTCGCGTGCGACCATAACCTCCTCCGCCGCCGGCGTAATCCCGCGCAGGCCGAGGCTCGTCGCCATGGCCCCCTCGTTCGCGCTGCCGCCGTCGGCAAGGCTCAGCTCCTCGCAGTGCGAGATGACCGTAATATCAAACGTATTTGCATATTGGAGCGCATGTTTCATCAAAAGCGCATTTTCCACCGGGCGGCCGTCGTCGCTCACCGCAACTGCACCCGCAAACTTGAGCTCGCCAATCTGCGCCAGCTCCTCGCCCTTCTGCCCTTTGGAAATACAGCCGATCGGATAGACGTTTACCTTGCCGACCGACTTTGCTTTCAGCAAAATATATTCCACCAAGGCCGCATTGTCAATCGGCGGATCTGTGTTCGGCATACACGCAATCGACGTAAAGCCGCCCATCGCCGCCGCGCGCGTCCCGCTCTCAATGTCCTCTTTATATTCGAACCCCGGCTCGCGCAGGTGCGTGTGCATGTCAATCAAGCCCGGTGCAACAACAAGCCCCGCCGCGTCGATAACCTCAATCTCCAATCCTTCCGGGTCAAGTTCCGTCCCAATCTCCTCAATCATTCCATGATTGATGTAAATATCCGTCACTTCGTTCATGTGATTCGCCGGGTCAATGACACGCCCGCCTTTGATTAATATTTTCATGATGTTCCACCTTTCGTACCTTTCTCTTACAGTTCCGGCACAGAGCCCTTTCTCGCCAGCAGATACAAAACAGCCATCCGCACTGCAACGCCGTTTGTCACCTGTTCGTTAATGGCCGACTGCTCCCCGTCGACAATGCTGCTTGTCAGTTCAAATCCACGGTTCACCGGGCCCGGATGCTGCAAAAGCGCGTCTCGTTTTGCAAAGGCGAGCCGCCGGTCGTCCACACCAAAGAAGCGCGCATACTCCCGTATGCTGGGCACAAGGCCGCTCCTCTGCCGCTCAAGCTGCATCCGCAGCCCCATTACAACGTCCGCGTCTAAAAGCGCCTCCTGCACATTGTCGAACACTTCCACGCCGGGTCCCTCAATTCCCTTTGGAATGAGCGTTGCCGGCCCGCCCAGCGCAACGCGTGCGCCAAGTTTGGTGAGCGCATAGATGTTGCTGCGCACCACGCGGCTGTGCATAATGTCGCCTACAATTGCAACCTTTAATCCCTCAAAGCCGCCCTTGTACTGCATAATTGTAAATGCGTCCAAAAGCGCCTGCGTGGGGTGCTCGTTCATACCGTCGCCCGCATTGATGACCGATGCCTTTACATTTTTTGCAATCAGATGCGGTGCGCCGCTCATCGAATGGCGCAGAATAATAATGTCCGTTCCCATCGCATCAATCGTACGCGCGGTGTCAATCAGCGTTTCGCCCTTGCGCACACTCGACGAGCTCGCCGATACGTTCGCCGCGCTCGCACCCATGTACTTTGCCGCAAGCTCAAACGAGAGCCGTGTGCGCGTCGAATTCTCATAAAAGAGCGTTATTACCGACTTGCCCTGTAAGTGCGGCGTTTTTTTATTATTCTGGAGCAGGATATACTTCATAGTTTCCGCATTCTTTAAGATATAGCGGATTTCCTCTGCCGACAAATCCTTCAGCCCCAGCAAGTCCTTTTTGTTTCCTATCATAATTATCCATTCCTTTCTGACTGAAACATTTGTTACGCCCGGTCTGTGATAACAACCCGGTCCTGCCCATCAAACTTCGTAAATTCCACATGTACCACTTCACTGCGCGAGGTCGGTACATTTTTACCGACATAATCCGCGCGTATCGGCAGCTCGCGGTGGCCGCGGTCGATGAGGACCGCAAGCTGAATGGTCTTGGCGCGGCCCATGTCCATGATGGCGTCCATGGCGGCGCGCGCGGTGCGGCCGGTGTAGAGCACGTCGTCGACGAGGACGACATTCTGGTCGTTGACGTTGGCGGGAACGTCCGTCCCCTTGACCTGGGGAT
>URQR01000171.1 GCA_900550065.1 uncultured Eubacteriales bacterium
CGTCGTAACATAGTGCGACGCAGCAAAAATCACGACATGCTCGCGCAGGCCGACAATCTCACCCGTCAGGACATTAATCTCCGAAATGCGCTCCACCTCGTCGCCGAAAAACTCGACCCGAATCGCGTTTTCGCTCTGGTTCGATGGAAAAATCTCAACTACGTCACCCCGTACCCGGAACTTGTTTCTCGAAAAATCAATGTCGTTGCGCTCGTACTGCATTTCGATAAGCTTACGCAACACCTCATCACGCTCTTTATGCATCCCCACGCGAAGCGATACAACCATATTGTTATAGTCAATCGGGTCGCCGAGGCCATAGATACACGATACGCTCGAAACGATAATAACGTCCTTACGCTCGAACAGAGAGGCCGTCGCACTGTGGCGAAGCTTATCAATTTCATCGTTGACAGCCGAATCCTTTTCAATATACGTGTCCGTATATGGGATATACGCCTCCGGCTGATAATAGTCGTAATAGGAAACAAAAAACTCTACGGCACTGTTTGGAAAAAACTCCTTAAACTCGCTGCAAAGCTGTGCCGCAAGCGTCTTATTGTGCGCCAAAACAAGGGTAGGCTTGTTCACCTTCGCAATTGTGTTCGCAATCGTGAAGGATTGACCCGGTAACGCCTAACAGCGTCTGGCCCTTATATTCATGCTGTATCCCATAACTGAGCGCCTCGATCGCCTTCGGCTGGTCGCCCCGCGGGACATAGTCAGATACTACAGAAAACCTGCTCATTAAAATCACCCACAATAGTATACCATATCACGGCAAGGATGAAAAGGACTTTACATAAATAAAATAAAACAAAAATAATCCAGACCACCCTGTTTCAAACAGGAATATTTAATAACCGCATATACGTTTGTTTATTATTGTAGCATATCCATTTATAAATTGCAAACATTTGTTTGATCTTTTTGTAAAAATTTATCGTTTTTTCGCAAGAAAAACCAGCACATAAATTTTTGTGCTGGCCTTTTCAAATATCAAACTTATTTTACAGTATAGTTCGGCGCTTCTTTTGTAATTTGGATATCATGCGGATGGCTTTCCTTCAGACCTGCGCCCGTAATACGAATAAACTTACCGTTTTCCTTCAGCTCCGGAATCGTTTTCGTTCCACAGTAGCCCATACCGGACCGCAGACCACCCAAAAGCTGGTACACTGTGTCGGACAAAATACCTGTATATTCGACACGTCCCTCGACGCCTTCCGGTACGAGTTTTTTCGCATCCTGCTGGAAATAGCGGTCTCTGCTGCCCTCGTTCATTGCGCCAATCGAACCCATGCCGCGGTACACCTTGAAACGGCGGCCCTGATACAGCTCGAACTCGCCCGGGCTTTCCTCACAGCCGGCAAACAGGCTGCCAATCATAATAACATCTGCGCCCGCAGCAACCGCTTTCGTCAAATCGCCGGAATATTTAATACCGCCGTCGGCGATAATCGGAATGTTATATTTTTTCGCAATCTTAGCCGACTCATAAATCGCCGTCACCTGCGGCACGCCGATACCAGCTACGATACGCGTCGTACAAATTGAGCCCGGCCCAATGCCGACTTTTACCGCGTCTGCGCCCGCCTCAATCAACGCCTGCGTCGCTTCCGCCGTCGCGACATTACCCGCTACGACCTGTAACTGCGGGAACGCTTCCTTCACCTTTTTGAGTGTATTTAAAATATTCTGCGAATGTCCATGTGCGGAGTCGAGCACAACTACGTCGACATTTGCGCTGTTCAGCGCCTCAACACGCTCCAATACATCCGCTGTAACGCCAATCGCCGCACCGGCCAGCAGTCGGCCGTTTTCGTCGCGCGCAGACGACGGGTAGCGAACCGCCTTTTCAATATCTTTGATGGTGATAAGCCCTTTGAGCATACCATCCTTATCTACAATCGGAAGCTTTTCAATCTTGTGCTTGCGAAGAATTTCCTGCGCCTCTGAAAGCGTTGTGCCCTCCGGCGCAGTAATCAGGTTTTCTTTCGTCATCGCCATATATATTGGCTTTGTGTAGTCCGTTTCAAACCGAAGGTCACGATTTGTAATAATTCCGACAAGTTTACCGTTTTCCGTAATCGGCACGCCCGAAATCTTGTACTTACCCATCAGATTGTCAGCATCTTTTAACGTATTGTCCGGTGCAAGAAAGAACGGGTCAACGATAACGCCATGCTCCGAGCGTTTTACCTTATCTACCTCAATCTTTTGCCGTTCAATCGACATATTTTTATGAATAATACCAACACCGCCCTCGCGCGCAATCGCAATTGCAAGCGGTGCCTCCGTAACTGTATCCATCGCCGCACTCATCAGCGGAATGTTAAGCTGAATCTTCTGCGTCAAATGTGTCCTCAAATCGATATCGCGCGGAATCACCTCGGATTTCTGCGGAATCAATAACACGTCGTCAAATGTCAAACCTTCTACAATATTCACTTCACAAACCCCTTTCTTTTGTTTTGTTCCGATTGATACTTTTTTCTATGATAGCACATTATAAAATACTTTGCAATATATTTTTTAATTCCTCTGCATTCTGTGCATTATTGACCGCACTGCGCACCGAGGCCGAGTGCTTTTCGCCCTTTAAATACCAAGCTGCGTGTTTGCGCGCCTCACGCACCGCAATATACTCGCCTTTATCGGCGACCATCATTGCAAATTGTGTAAGCATCGTATCGACTTTATCTTGCAGCGTAGGCGTATAAGTAACTTGTCCTGTCTGCAAAAGCTCGCCAATCTGCCGAAAAAGAAACGGGTTGCCCTGTGCGCCACGCCCGACCATTACCGCGTCACATCCGGTGTAGGACAGCATATCCGCCGCATCCTGCGCGCAGAAAATATCGCCGTTTCCAATTACAGGGATGTCAAGCGCTGCCTTAACCGCACCAACCACGTCCCAGTCCGCTTTCCCGCAGTAATACTGCTCGCGCGTCCTGCCATGCACTGTGACAGCCGCCGCCCCGCCCGCCTGTGCAGCCTTCGCCGCTTCGAGTGCGTTGCAGTGCGCTTCGTCAAAGCCTTTGCGCAGCTTTACGGTAACCGAGACGGAACTCGCCTTGCTTACAGCAGAAACAATACGATAGATTTTGTCAACATCCTTCATCAGCGCCGAACCTTCGCCGTTATTGACAATTTTCGGCGCGGGACAGCCCATGTTGATGTCTATTATCTCCGCCCCGGAGATGTCCAGCGCGCGCTTTGCGCCCTCGGCCATGGACTCCGGCTCGTGGCCGAAGATCTGCGCCGAGACGGGCCGTCCGCCCTCGGGCACGTGCAGCAGCGCTGCGGTCTTCCTGTCATTATAGCACAGAGCCTTGGCGCTGACCATCTCGGTGTACACCAGCGCCGCCCCCTGTTCGAGACAGAGGCCGCGGAAGGCGGAGTCCGTGACCCCCGCCATGGGTGCGAGCACCGCCCGCCCGGCGAGCTGCACGCCGCCTATCGAAAAACCCGCGCTCACTTGAGGTCGAGGCCCACGGGGCAGTGGTCGGAGCCCATGATCTCGGGGCAGATGTAGGCCTTGTCAATGCGCTCCGCCAGCCGGTTGGAGCAGAGGAAATAGTCTATGCGCCAGCCGACGTTCCGCTCGCGGGACGCCGCGCGGAAGCTCCACCAGGTGTAGGCCCCCTCGAGGTCGGGGTAGAGGTAGCGGAAAGTGTCCGTGAACCCGGCGTCGAGCAGCTCGGTCATCTTGCCGCGCTCCTCGTCCGTGAAGCCGGGGTTCATGCGGTTGGTCTTGGGGTTTTTGAGGTCGATCTCCTCGTGCGCGACGTTCATGTCGCCGCAGACCACGACGGGCTTTATCTTATCGAGCTCCACGAGGTAGTCGCGGAAGGCGTCCTCCCACTGCATGCGGTAGTCGAGGCGCTTGAGGCCGTCCTGGGAGTTCGGCGTGTAGACGCAGACGAGGTAGAAGTCCTCGAACTCCAGCGTTATGACCCGGCCCTCCGAGTCGTGCTCGGCGTGGCCGAGGTTGTAGGAGACGCCGAGGGGCTTTATGCGCGTAAATACGGCGGTGCCGGAGTAGCCCTTCTTTTCGGCGTAGCACCAGAACTGCTCGTAGCCCGGCAGGTCGAGCTCCAGCTGTCCGGCCTGCAGTTTAGTCTCCTGCAGGCAGAATATGTCGGCGTCGAGGCCCCAGAAGATGTCCTCAAAGCCCTTTTTCATAACGGCGCGCAGGCCGTTTACGTTCCAGGAGATCAGTTTCATAGACAATGTATCCTTTCTGTAAAAAAATAGAGGGCGATTTTTTGAAATTCGTGTCAATAGAGAGAATCATAAAATTTGAAACGGAAAGTTTGGTGAGTTTTTCACTTTTTGCACACAGTTTTCCACAGCAGGGGAAAACGGAGGAAAACGTGGGGCGTGAGAGCAGTGTATCATATTTTACCGCGCAGAACAATCGCTTGTGTGCAAGTATGCCTTGACAGGACGATTTTACCAGATACAATAAAAGTGCGTAACGGTAATGGAAAGTAAAAGGAGAAGAGAGGGGGAGCGTATGTGGAAGCGAACACCAAAATGCGGGA
>URQR01000172.1 GCA_900550065.1 uncultured Eubacteriales bacterium
AAAGTATCCAAAACGTGGGGGGATTTCGATTTCCCCCCACACCCCCTTGAAACGACCATTGCATGGAGCTATAACCCTCGCCGAAAAAACTTATATAAAAAGCTTGACTTATGGGCTTCATTAATGTATAATTGTTTTGGGCTTCAAAAGTGAGGTGTTATTCTTGCCCGAAAAAAAGAAATTGGGGCGTCCGACTGATAATCCAAAAGGGACTTCTATCCATGTTAGACTTGATGCAGAAGCAAAAACGATTCTTGACCAATATTGTGCGCAAGAAAATGTTTCAAAGATGGAAGCAACCCGAAGAGGAATAAAAAAGTTAAAAGGCGACCTCAACAATTAAAAAAGGAAGCAGTGCGCTGCTTTGACGGACGCACACTACTTCCCCACCACACAACTGCCAAAAGGCAGAAGTACACAAATATTATACACTGTGTGCCCCTATCTTTCAAGTAGTTGTGTGAAAATAAAACGAAAGAAGGGTAAATTTATGGACAATCACGACGAATTTTTTGAAAAAATACTCGAAACTATGCACGACGAGGCGGCGCAGGCGTTACAGCAAACCCAGATGCATCGGCATTTTCAAGAAAAGCTCGCCAACATAAACGAAGACTGCGAGTCAATGCTGGCGGACTGCGAACAGGGTTTTGTAAACGACTGTTTCGGCGAGCTGTTCGCAATGGAGGCCGAGTGCGAGGCGTTTTTCTACCGCCGCGGCCTGCGCGACGCGGTGCGGCTGCTTAAACGCTTTGGCGTGCTTGCATAAAAAAAACGGGCTCTTAACAGAGCCCGTTTTTTTGTCTTATTTCTTTAAAACTGCGTGCGTCGGAAGCCCATTTTCCATAAATACCGGCGCTTCGCCCTGAATGAGCGGGAGCATGTAGTCGATTGCTTCCTGCGTCACGTTGTTGCCTTCTTCGTTAATCCACTCGCGCGGGATAACCTTTTCCACGTTCGCAATCTTAGCAATATCCATGCTTGCGATCGAAACCTTGTACGGTGCGTTCGACTCACGAACAAAGTAAACCATCTCGCCCGTGTTGCCGTTTACAGCTTCTTCTACCGCACGGCCGCCAATCATACGCGACTCCGCGATATCCGTCGCCGACGCGCTGTGCGCCGCGCAGCGCTGCAGGAGACCGAACTCAATCTGGCGCGTCTTGAGGCCGAGACGCTCGTTAATCGTATCCGCCAAAACGCGCGCCGTTCCGCTCAGGTGCTTGTGGCCGAACGCGTCCGTCTCGCCCTTGCTGAGCGCTTCGCACACATACGTGTCCTTATCAATCTTCGCACCCTCAGAAACCGCAACGATAACACAGTTCTTCTTCTCCGAAACCTTCTTTACATCCTCTACAAACTTGTCGATGTCAAACATCAGCTCCGGCACATAAATCAAATCCGGCGCGTCACAGTTTTCACAGCGTGCCAGCGCGGTCGCCGCCGTCAGCCAGCCCGCGTTACGGCCCATGATTTCCATAACCGTTACGCACTTCGACGGGTAAACGCTCGCGTCGCGGCTTACCTCGCGCGTAGCCGTCGCGATATACTTCGCCGCGCTGCCGAAGCCCGGTGTATGGTCTGTTGCAGCCAAGTCGTTGTCAATCGTCTTCGGTACGCCCATGATGTTAATCTCATAGCCAATCTTTGCCGCGTGCATGCTGAGCTTGTGTACCGTATCCATCGAGTCGTTGCCGCCGATGTAGAAGAAATATTTTACGTTGTTCTTCGAGAACATCTCAAAAATCTTGTCAAATACCTCCGGCTTGTCCTCCACTTTCGGGAGCTTAAACCGGCAGGAGCCGAGATACGCCGACGGCGTAGCAGCCAGCACGTCGATGTCGTGATCCGTCTTGAGCTGGATACCCATATCGACGATGTCGCCCTTTAACAGGCCTTCGATACCGTGTACAAGGCCGTATACAGTGTCAATGTACTCGCTGTCGCGCGCTGCCTTGTAAACGCCTGCCAATGTCGCGTTAATCGCGCTTGTCGGGCCGCCGGACTGGCCGACCATTGCGTTGCCTTTTACGTGTTTCATAAAAAAGTTCCTCCTCTTCCCGACGCTGTACCCAGCCCCGGATATGTTCATTTTATTTGATTAGCAAAATCCACACTGATAAATATTTTATCCTTTTTTGGTCCAAAAATCAATATCTTTCAAAAGGAATTTTGCAAAAAAGGTGGAATTTATGTATAATGGATAAAAATAAAAACAATATGGAGGTGTTTTTGTGGTAAAAATCCGTGAAATTACGTATAAAAATTACGGGACATGCGTCGAGCTGTCGAATGGGCTCGTCGACGTATGCGTCACTACCGATGTCGGCCCGCGTATCATCCGCTACGGCTTTATCGGAAAGGAAAATATGATGCACGAGGACACGGCACGCCGCGGCTGTGAAAAGGGGGACGTGTTCGACCGCTTCTACGGCGCAGGCAGCGCGTGGTATTCCTACGGCGGGCATCGGCTCTGGGCCTCGCCGGAGGCGCTGCCGCGCACATACTACCCCGACAATGCGCCCGTGGCGTACAAAATCAACGGTAATACCGTGACGTTTACGCCAGCGGAGCAGAAAGAGAATCATCTGCAAATGCAGATTGCAGTAACGCTTGCTGACGGCACGTCGAAGGTAACCGTATCGCACACCATTACCAACACGGGCGGCACCCCTGTCACCTGCGCCGCGTGGGCGCTGTCTGTGATGGCAAAGGGCGGGCTTTGCGCTGTGGAACAGACAAGCCGCGACACCGGCTTGCTGCATAATCGCGCGGTCGCGCTCTGGCCTTACGCGAAGATGAACGACCGGCGCGTACACTGGGGCGAACGCTTCATCACACTCCAGCAGGAGACCGGGCACCCGTCGCCGTTTAAGCTCGGCACGACGAACGAGTCGGGCTATGCGCTCTACTTTAATCACGAATGCATGTTTATAAAACGATACTGCCATGCGTTAGAGGGGGTTTATCCCGACGGAGGTATGTCGTTTGAGACCTATACAAACGACGATTTTATCGAGGTCGAAACCCTTTCCCCGCTTAAGACGCTCAAATGTGGTGAAAGCGTGTGCCACACAGAAACGTGGCAGCTCTATAGCGGCGTTGCAATGCCGCAAGCCGGCGACGAGGCCGCGCTGTCTGCGCTTGTCGACAAAAACTGCTAAAAAAATGCGTTCGGGATATCCCGGACGCATTTTTTACGTTTCATTGTATGATAATGCCACTACGTCCCAAATCCAATCCCGCGGCAGCGGCTGCTGACGCTATTGACAAAACCAATCGCCATCAAATTCGTCAGAAGCGACGACCCGCCGTAACTGAAAAACGGAAGCGGAATCCCCGTTACAGGCATGAGCTGGATACACATGCCAATATTCTCGAGCACATGAAAGGCAAACATCGCCGCAACGCCGATACATATAAACGAACCATAGTCGTCGTTTGCCTTCCGGGCAACATAGATACAGCGAATAATAATCAGCGTAAGAAGCGCTGTCACGACAACCGCGCCGATAAAGCCCCACTCCTCTCCAATCGTAGCAAAGATAAAGTCCGTATGCTTCGCAGGCAGGTACGCCAGCTGGTTCTGGCTCCCCTGTAAATAGCCCTTCCCGGCAAATTGTCCCGACCCAATAGAAATTTCCGATTGAATTACATTAAAGCCCGCGCCGGTTGGGTCCATATACGGGTCAAAAAAGACCAAAAACCGGTTAATTTGCTGTCTTGTGAGAAAAAACTCTTTAAAGTACCAAAACACCGGTGCGGCAACGACAAACGCTCCCGCCCCAATCGCAAGATATTTGTACGAAAAGCCGGCCACAAACAGCATTGAGATAAAAATAAAGACAAACACCATCGCCGTCCCCGCGTCCGGCTGCAAAAGAATCAGCCCGACCAGCACCGCCATGTGCAGCGTCAGCAAAAGCAGCGTCGGGATATAGTTGACGTCGTTTTTTACATTTTGCAGATGCTTTGCAAATGTCAAAATAAAGCCTAACTTAACAATCTCGGCGGGCTGGAAGCTGACAACGCCCAAATCAATCCATCCGCGCGTTCCCGTCGAATCACGCCCCATGCCAATAAAAAGCACCAGCACGAGCAGCGCGCCGTTTCCAATATAGATCAGCTTTGTCGCCTCGCCCCATAACTCATAGTCGACCTGACTGATAACAAACATTGCCACAAGGCCAATCACAAGCGCCGCGCCCTGCACAAGAATCATTTTCATTGTTCCCATGCTGTAGGTAGCAGAAAAAATCGCCGCAAGGCCGAGCAAAGCCGCCGTCAGTACAAGCCCCACCAACGGAAGGTCAAGGCTGCCGAGTAACCGTTTTCCAAATTGCTTATGTTGTGTCATAACGCCTCCAAAAAAATCAAACCAAACAAAATCCACTCTATTTATTGTACTATAAATATAGCACAAATTCGAAAAAGACACGATGCGGCCTGCGCAGCAGGAAGAGGGGCAGCGCCCTGATAGCAATTCTTCCAAGCGCAGAGGCAAAGCCTCTGCGTATATTATACCAAACATTTCATATTTGTA
>URQR01000173.1 GCA_900550065.1 uncultured Eubacteriales bacterium
GGACGAGAAGATTATTTTTATTCATCCGACAGCGGACTATTCGGGCAGTTTTCTGTATAGCTTTGCGAGCGGAAAAATGGCGAAGGTGCCCGTTTCGGCGTATGAAACGAAGACGAACCGCAAGCGGTTGTCGAACGCGTACTACGCCGGCTCGCCGCTGGTAAAGATTTTGTTTTTAGGCGCAGAGGAACACGACTTTATCGTGTTCTCCAATCTCGGCAAGGCGCTGTTTTTCAACAGTGGGAAAATACCGCTCAAGACGACGAAGACGACGCAGGGCGTCGCGGTGATGATTTCCAAAAAGGGGAGCGTTGTCGCCGACGTTGTTCCCGCCGAAAAGAGCGGGATTGCAGACCTTGATTATTATAAAACAAAAAATATCCCCGCAATGGGCAACTTCCTGCGCGAGGAGGACAACCCAAACAAGCAGATGTCGCTCGTGTGAGCGGCAAAGCTGTAAAAATAAATCATAAAGGATGTGTGGATTGTGTTAGAGTACGAAGAATACAGACTGTCTCTCGACGCGTTAAGCGACAAAATCATGGATTTGAGGGATTCACTTTGACATCGCAGGGACGTTAGAAGAAGCGGCGGCGTTAGAAAAGCAGACGCTGGAGGCTAACTTTTACTCCGATATGGAAAACTCCCAGAAGGTGATGCAAAAGATTAAGCAGCTCAAGGACAAGGCAGAACGCTACGACCGTCTGGTGAGCGAGTGGGAGGACGCAAAGACGCTCGTCGCGCTCGCAATTGAGGAAGACGACGATTCGCTGCTTAGCGAGATTAAACACACGTATGAGAGCGTTAAAGAGACGCTTGACAATATGACGCTGGAGACGCTTTTGTCCGGCAAGTACGACAAGTGCAACGCTATCATGACGTTCCATGCCGGAGCGGGCGGTACGGAGGCGCAGGACTGGGCGCAGATGCTGATGCGGATGTACCAGATGTGGGCGGCGAAGCGCGGCTATGGCTGTGAGACACTTGATTTGCTCGACGGCGACGAGGCGGGTATCAAAAGCGCGACGATTCTGATTTCGGGACTGAACGCCTATGGCTATGCAAAGGCGGAAAAGGGGGTGCACCGCCTTGTGCGGATTTCGCCGTTTGACGCCTCCGGGCGGCGGCATACGTCGTTTGCCTCGGTCGAGGTCATGCCGGAAATCGAGGATGATATTGAAATTAAAATCAATCCGGACGATTTGCGCGTCGATACCTACCGGGCCAGCGGCGCGGGCGGTCAGCATATCAATAAGACCGATTCAGCGATTCGCATTACGCATATTCCAACCGGCGTTGTCGTGTCGTGCCAGACGGAGCGGTCGCAGCATAAAAACCGCGACACGGCGATGAAGATGCTGCGCTCGAAGCTTGCGGAAATTGCGGAGCAGCAGCACAAGGAAAAGATTGAAGATATCAAGGGCGTACAGAAGGAAATTGCATGGGGGAGCCAGATTCGCTCCTATGTGTTCCATCCGTACAATATGGTCAAGGACCACCGGACGAACTTTGAGGTCGGGAATATCGGCGCGGTCATGGACGGCGCGCTTGACGGGTTTATCAACGCGTATTTACAGGCGGCGAGCCTCGGCCAGCTCAATTTAAAATAATGTGGGCTTGACAAAAATTCTGTATCGTATATAATAAAGAAAGACATCTGCCTGCTTTTCTGCTTTGTATAAAAGCAGGCAGTTTTGTCTGATAGCAGCAGTTTTTACATAGGAAAAACCTTTAGGGGGTCAGTATTGTGGCAATAAAACTATTTGAAAAAATTAGGGATATGTTTGACGCGTCGCAGGACGTTGGGATTGACCTTGGGACAGCGTCCGTCCTTGTCCATGTAAAGGATAAAGGGATTGTTCTGTGCGAGCCGTCCGTCGTAGCGATTGACAAGGGTACGGGCAAGCCGTACGCTGTCGGCTCGGAGGCGCAGAAGATGCTTGGCCGTACGCCGGGCAACATTGTCGCAATACGCCCGATGCGCGACGGCGTAATTTCCGACTATTCGACGACGGAAATGATGCTCAAGTATTTTATCCGCAAGGTAACAAAAAACAGGTTGTTTAAGCCGCGCATTATGATTTGTGTGCCAAGCGGCGTAACAGAGGTCGAGGAGCGCGCCGTGATTGATGCGGCGATGCAGGCCGGCGGACGGCAGGTTTATTTGATTGAAGAACCAATTGCGGCGGCGATTGGCGCAGGGATAGACATCGGGAAGGCGTGCGGCCGCATGGTGGTCGATATCGGCGGCGGCACGAGCGATATTGCCGTAATTTCGCTCGGCGGAATCGTGGTGAGCAACTCTATTAAGGTTGCGGGCGATAAGTTTGACGATGCAATTATCAAGTACATACGGAAGAAATATAATGCAGTGATTGGCGACCGGACGGCGGAGGAGCTGAAAAAAGAGATTGGCAGCGTGTACCCGCTTGAACAGGAAAAAACGATGGAAATCCGCGGACGCTCGCTCGTGACGGGCTTGCCGCAGAGTATTGTCGTTTCGTCGCAGGAGCTGCGTGAGGCGGTAGACGAGGTTGCAGTACAGATTGTGGAAGCGGTTCACTCTGTTTTGGAACGTACACCGCCGGAATTGGTCGGCGATATTTCTGAATATGGTATTACGATGACGGGCGGCGGCGCAATGATTCAGGGGCTTGATAAGCTTCTTATGGAGAAGACAGGAATCAATGTCTACTTAGCAGAAGACCCGCTTTCATGCGTCGTTAAGGGTACCGGCGCGTCGTTGGACAATTTGCATGTGTTGCGCGACAAGGCGTCGTATATGTACGACATGGAAGCGCGCGCGCAGGAACAGCAGCCGGCGGGAAAGGCGTAAGACACTATTTTGGGAGGATATACTATGCTTGACAGTAAACAGATACAGGAAATCATACCACACCGTTACCCGTTTTTACTTGTGGATAAAATTTTAGAAATGGGTGAAGGCAAGGCGGTTGGAATTAAAAACGTAACCGTAAACGAGCCGTTCTTTCAGGGACATTTCCCGGGAAATCCGATTATGCCGGGTGTGCTGATTGTGGAATCGCTTGCACAGGTCGGCGCGGTGCTGGCGCTGTCTATGGAGGAGAACAAAGGCAAGCTTGCGGTGTTTACGAAAATGAACAATTTTAAATTTAGGCGGCAGGTTAAGCCGGGCGATACGCTTCGGCTCGAAATTGAGCTTGGGACCTTCCGGCACGGAATGGGTACTGCGACGGCAAAGGCGACGGTGGACGGCGATATGGCCGCAAGCGGCGAGATTGGGTTTGCAATTGTAGAGAATCAGTGAAAAATTGATTATAATTGTTGCGTATAATGTTTAATAAAAAAGAAGACAGACGGTTTTGTCTGCCTTCTTTTTGTTTGTTGTTATTACGAATTAACCCTTTACAGCACCAATCATAATACCCTTTACAAAGAACTTCTGTACAAACGGGTATACCGCAATCATCGGGATTGTTGCAATCATTATTGTAGCGTAAATAATTGTTTGCTGGTTTGTTAGGTTTGCGCTCATATCAATCATATCGCTCTCAAGCTGCGTTTGAACAATCAGCTTTTTCAGCAGTACCTGCAGCGGAACCTTCCACTCGTCGCGGATGATAACCATTGCCCAGAAATATGCGTTCCAACGGTCAACAAAGTAATAGAGCGAAATTGTCATGAGTGCCGGGACAGACAACGGGAGATAAATCTTAAGTAATACAATCCAGTCGTTTGCACCGTCAATCTTTGCCGATTCCTCAAGCGAGTCAGAAATTGACTCAAAGTAAGTACGCATGAGCACTACATAGAACGCGGAAATCGCCCATGCAATAATCAGCGTGAAGCGGCTGTTGAGCATGCCCAAGTTTTTTAAGTTCAAATAAGTAGGCATCATACCAGCGGAGAACCACATCGTGATTAACATAATCCATGTGAAGAATTTTCTACCGCGCAGACGCATCTTCGAGAGCGGGTACGCGCCGCAGATTGTTAGAATAATGTTAACCGCGGTACCTACTACTGAAATAAAGATTGTGTTTCCATAAGCGTGCCAAATATATGGGATTTCAGATACCTTTATGTACGAGGAAAGCTCAAACCCAATCGGCCAAAGGAAGACCTTGCCCGCTGCAACTGCGTCCGGACTGCTGATGGAGGCCACCAGCGTATACCAGAAGGGATACAGCGTAACAACGGCTACAAGGATGAGCAGTATAATGTTGATAGTATCAAAAATGTATTCGCCAACAGAACGTTTTATCATTGTTTATGCCCCTCCTTTCTTACCACAAGCCGACTTCGCCGACTTTTTGTGAAATAGTGTTTGAAGCGTATACCATGACAAGCGCTACAACACCATTAAACAGGCCGACTGCCGTTGACAATGAATAGTTACCGTCTACCAGACCGATACGGTATACATAAGTACTAATGATATCGGCTGTTACATATGTTACCGGCTGATACAGAAGAATAATTGCTTCGTAACCGAGGTTTAAGATATTACCCAAACGCATAATCAGCATGATTGCAATCGTCG
>URQR01000174.1 GCA_900550065.1 uncultured Eubacteriales bacterium
TTAGCAGAGTATATCCAACTACATTTTAAGGAGGGTGATTCTTGTGCCCCGTAAGGTAATTTGTATCCTGCTATTCGCCTGCCTGCTGCTTGCGTCTGTGTGCCCGGTCTACGCTTCAGAGCCGACAGAGCAGACGGCAGTTCCGGCGATGCGCACGATAAGCGTCGACGGGCGCGATTTTGCGTTTTACGCCTATATGATTGGGGATGACACGTATGTGCGGGCGCGCGACTTGGCGGCGGCGCTTGCCGGTACGCGCCAGCAGTTCTGGACGCCGTATGCGTCGGTTAATGTTTTTGGCAGCGTGGTTTATCTTGCAAAAACGTATGGACAATGGGACAAGTATGAGCCAACCGGCGACGAGCTCAGCGCCGGGGACGGAGTGGCAAAAACAGTCGTGCCCAAGATAGTATATGCTTGTGTAGACGATGCATATCAAAAGCGGGCAATGATGAGCGACAACTTAATCGTAAAAATCGAGGGGTATACAATCGAAGACACGACCTATGTCAAGCTGCGCGACGTAGCGCGCGCATTTGACTTTGCGCTTTCGTGGGACGCGGCGCAAAACCGAATTGAAATAGACACCGAAACGGCGTATCTTGCGTCGGCGTATCCGCGCCCGGCGTATACGGACGAAAAATATATCATTGGAGCGGCCTATGAGTCGGAGCGGATGCTGTTTATCAACGAGATGCCAATCCTGTCCTATGTAATTGCGCCGTACGGCGGCGGGAAAAACGAGGAGCTGCTCTACATCGTAGCGGAGGACTTGGTCGGCTATGGTTTTGACCTTTCGTGGAACGATTCTGTGAAGCTGCTCGCGCTTACATACAATGCGGAAAAGCCGTTTGCCATGATGGACGGTGAAGTGATAAACGGCGAGCGCAGTACGCAGCCGGTATCTGCCGTCTATTCGGATAGAGTGAACGTGACGCTCGACGGACAGATGATTGACGCTTATAATCTTGACGGGCGGGTGTTGATTCCGGTGACGGCGCTGTATCCTTACGGAATATTCAGCTATGGCCTCGACCCGGACCAGTCGTACAATGCAATCAGAAAGCGAATTAATATTGATTTTTTGAAGCTGCGGCTCTCGCGGGAATTTGAGACAACGCCGAGAGAGCAGTTTGTACATGAAGCGGTTGATTATAAGAGCTATAATACGTTTGGAAAGTTGAATTTTTCGTCTGTAACAAGAGGTACAATTTGCTATCAAGCGGAAAATGGGCAAATGAACGGTATGACGGCGTTTTGGGTCAGTCGTTCGGAATATGACCCAGACTATAACAACTTTTTTGGCTATGTCAAAGATGGCGCAATGGAGGGCGCAGGGCTTTACACGCACCGCCATTATGAAAGCTATGCAATGTATGAGCCGCGGGAAAACAATGCTTACGAACGGGGGATATTCCGTGAAAACGAACTCTATGACGGAATCGAGTACAAAAGCGGACTCCACGTAGGGTTAGCGGGGAAAAATTACCGCGGCTATAGAAACGAGGGCGCGTTCGTGGACGGCTATCAGCGCAGGAGCGTCGTAGAAAGTGCGCCGCAGAAGAAGACACGGTTCGGCTACCGCATCTTGTGCGAGGGCGAGGTAAAGGACGGCGCGTTCCGCGGCTATTACCGCGCGTATGGCGACGACGGGACGCTGACGTTTGAGGGGCAGCATGGTGATTACAATGAATAGGGAAAACTGTGAGGGGAAGAAATGGAAGGGACACAGCATTCGATTACAAAAACGCTGAAACGGTTTCGGTCGTTTCGGTATTCACTGATTTTGGAGGGGATTGCCGCCGGCGCGGCGGCCGGACTCGTCGTTGTGGCGTTCCGGTTGCTGCTCGAGGGAGCGGGCGGCGTTTTGGACTGGATATTGGCGTACGGCAGGGCGCATGCATGGTTTATCCCTGTCTGGCTTTTGATTTTAGCAGGCGTATCCTTTCTCTTGTACTTGCTGCTTCGATGGGAACCGCTCATATCCGGCAGCGGCATTCCACAGGTCGAGGGCGAAATGACCGGGCAGATTGAACAGAAATGGTGGCGCGTCCTTACAGCGAAGCTTGCCGGCGGCGTGCTTTGTGTCGGGTGCGGGCTCTCGCTTGGGCAGGCCCGAGTATTCAGCTCGGCGCTATGGCGGCAAAGGGGTTTGCGCGGCTGACGAAGCGTATCAAGACGGAGGAGCGGCTCTTGGTGACGTGCGGTGCGGGCGCGGGGCTCGCGGCGGCGTTTAACGCACCCTTTTCCGGCGTACTGTTCTGCTTGGAGGAAATCCACAAAAATTTTTCGGCGGAGGTGCTCCTTTCCGCGATGGCTTCGTCCATTACGGCGGATGTAATCTCGCGCAATGTGTTCGGCCTTGCGCCGGTATTTAGTTTCCATGTTCCGGGCATGATGCCGCTCGGACAGTATGGGCACGTCGCCGTGCTCGGTATTCTGCTTGGATTTTTAGGGCTTGTGTATAATAAAAGTGTTGCGCTGTCACAGGATTTGTACGAGAAAATACCGTGGCGTCCGGTGCGGCTTCTGCTGCCGTTTTTGTGCGCGGGTGCGCTGGGGTTTGTCTGCCCGCAGGTACTGGGCGGCGGCCATGCGCTTGCGGCGCAGGTCTCGGCGGGCAGCTTTGCCCTTACGGCTTTGTGCGCCCTATTTTTGATTAAATTTGTGTTTTCAATGGTCAGCTTCGGGTCCGGCGCGCCGGGCGGTATCTTTTTGCCGCTGCTCGTGCTGGGCGCGATGCTGGGCGCGATTTATTACAGTGTGGCGGGGCAGGTGATCGCTATGCCGGACAACCTGCTGGTTAATTTTATCATTCTCGGGATGGCGGGCTTTTTCTCCGCGATTGTACGCGCACCGATTACAGGAATTGTGCTCATCAGCGAAATGACGGGCAGCTTCAGCCATTTGCTGACGCTTTCAATTGTCTCGCTGTTCGCGTATATCATTCCCGATATGCTCCGCTGCCGCCCAATCTATGACCAACTTTTGCGGCGGCTTTTATCCAAACAAAAGGGCCATGCGGCTGAATCAGGGGAGAAGGTGCTGCTCGACTGTGTTATCAGCCATGGCTCTGCGGCGGAAAATCGCGCCGTGTCGGAAATTATATGGCCTGACACCTGCCTTATTGTATCGCTTACGCGCGATGGACTGGAGTTTGTCCCAAAAGGCGACACGGTGTTTCACGCGGGCGACCGGATTGTGCTGCTTTGTGACGAAAGCGCCGCGCCTGAAGCGCATAAGACGCTCGAACATCAATGCCAACAGGTGCAGGCGCGCAAAGAGAAAGAGACTTGATTTTATTACGCGCCTTATGTTACAATAGGCTTAAAAGCGGAGCTTTTGAGACATTTTGCTGAGAAATTACAACAATAGCTACTTTGCCTATGGAGGCGCACGAATGAGAAAATATGCATGGATTTATATTTTAATAGCACTTATTGCCGTGATATGGGGTGTACGGTTTTTTATGAACCAGCCGGTACAGACGGAGATTGCGACGGCTATATCGTATGAGGACAAGGTCGAGGCCGCTGGTGTACTGGTGCGTTACGAGACGGTGTATCAATCGGCGGCGGGTGGCAGCCTGCAGCCCCAAGTGGCGGACGAGGCGCGCGTGGCAAAGGGGAAAAAGATTGCCACAGTATATACGGACGGTATCGACGGTAATTTGAAGGTCGATCTTGACAATGTAAATGAAAAGATTGCAATCATAAGCAGCAATATTCCACATGCATCTGGTCACATCCTCGCGGAGCGTTTTTGTGTAATAGGAACATTACGGAGTAATTTCCTATTACATAAAAAAGAGTATGACTTCCTATATGGACTTCATTCTCTTTTGTACTTTCACGTTTATGTTTCAGAAAGAATTATTTCGCGTAATCTACTGCACGGCTCTCACGGATTACATTGACCTTGATCTGTCCCGGATACTGTAACTCTTCCTGAATCCGCTTTGAAATCTCTCTCGCCATCAGAACCATATCATCGTCGCTGACCTGTTCCGGTACAACCATGATACGCACCTCGCGACCTGCCTGAATTGCGTAGGATTTATCAACACCCTTATAGGAGTTCGTGATATCCTCCAGCTGTTTCAGACGGTTGGTATATGTTTCCAGAGTCTCTCGTCTCGCACCTGGACGTGCCGCTGAAATCGTATCAGCTCCCCGTACCAGACATGCAATCAAGCTCTGTGGCTCTACATCGCCGTGATGGGCTTCCACTGCATTGATAACGGTTGCTGACTCTTTGTATTTTCTGCAAAGGTCAACACCGATCTGGATATGTGATCCTTCCACATCATGATCGATTGATTTACCGATATCATGTAAAAGTCCGGCTCTCTTAGCCACTCTGACATCGAGACCGATTTCTCCAGCAAGAAGTCCGGATAACTGTGCCACTTCAATAGAATGCTTCAACGCATTCTGTCCATAGCTTGTTCTAAACTTCATCTTACCAAGAAGTCTCACTAATT
>URQR01000175.1 GCA_900550065.1 uncultured Eubacteriales bacterium
AACAGCGCAAAAACTTACATTTATGCGCGCAAAAGCTTATAGCTTCGCGCATAAAAATGATAACTTCACGCCAGAAAGGCATGGTGAATACTATGAACTATACAAAATCGGAAGTTTTGCAGTTTGTCGCGGAAAACGACGTGAAATTTATTCGACTTGCTTTCTGTGACATTTTCGGCACGCAAAAAAATATTTCGATTCTACCCGATAAGCTCGGCGAGGCGTTTGACTACGGGATTGCGTTCGACGGCAGTGCGATTCGCGGCTTTCAAAACATCAGCCACTCCGACCTGATTCTCTTTCCCGACCCGGCTACGCTTTCCGTCCTTCCGTGGCGGCCGGCGCACGGGCGCGTCGTGCGCCTGTACTGTAACATCAAATATCCGGACGGAACGCCGTTCGAGGGTGACTGCCGCGCGATTCTGTTCGGTGCGGCGCAGCGTGCAAAAGCTATGGGCTACACCTGTAAAATCGGGACGGAATGTGAGTTTTACCTTTTTAAGCAAAACGAGTACGGCGAACCAACAAAAACGCCGCACGACATCGGCGGCTACATGGACGTGGCGCCCGCGGATAAGGGGGAAAACATCCGGCGGGAAATCTGCCTGACTTTAGAAGAAATGGGGATCAGCCCGGAAACCTCCCACCATGAGCAGGGGCCGGGACAAAACGAGATTGACTTTATGTACAGCGATGCGCTGGAGGCGGCTGATAATCTGATTACCTTTAAAACCGTCGTTAAAACTGCGGCAGCAGGCAATGGGCTGTATGCATCCTTTATGCCGAAGCCGCTTGCCGGTCGCAGTGGCAACGGCCTGCATGTTAATTTGTCGCTTTATAAAAACGGGCAAAACATTTTTAATGAGACCCATGGGGAAAAGGCGGCGGCGGACAGCTTTATCGCGGGGATTTTATCGCGCATTGCCGAAATTACGTCGTTTTTGAACCCGCTTACCAATTCTTATATGCGGCTCGGCGCGGATAAAGCACCGAAGTATATTACCTGGTCGAGACAAAACCGTTCCCAGCTTATCCGTATTCCTGCGGCGCACAGCGAGCAAAAGCGGCTTGAACTGCGCTCGCCCGACCCGGCCTGTAACCCGTATCTGGCGTTTGCGCTGCTGCTGCACGCGGGGCTTGACGGAATCGAACAAAAAATGGTTTTGCAGCCGGAAACAGACGTGAACCTGTTCTTTATTTCAGAGGAGGAGGCAAAACAGTATGCTTTCCTGCCGCAGAGCTTATCCGACGCACTCGCGCTGACACAAAAAAGTAAATTCGTAGCGGATATCATCCCGCTCGCGCTATTGTCAAAGTATATCGTGCAAAAAGAACAGGAGCTTGCGTGCCTTGAAAAAGCTGACCGGCAAAAGGCGGAGCACGACCTGTATTTCCACCGTATTTAGTAAACTATAAAGCTTGATTGGGGGGTGGTTATTTGGAACATATACTGATTATATCCGGCTCGGAAAAGGCCGCAGAGCAGCTTGTAAATCTTTTATCTGCGGCAGGCCACAGCAAAATAACCACCATAACGAGCGGAAGCGAAGCGCGGCGGCTGGTCAATGAGACGGAGTTTGATTTTATCCTTATCAATACGCCGCTGCCCGATGAGTTTGGCCACGACCTCGCGGCGGTGCTGAGCCTAAAGGCGAACGCAACGGTATTTTTGCTTGTAAAAAACGAAATTGCCGACGAGGTAGCCGACAAAGTGGAGCCGAGCGGCGTATTTGTGATTCCAAAACCAATCAACCGCGCCTTTTTCTATCAGGCGCTGCGTTTGGCTGCCGCTTCGCGGCGCAGATTGCTCGGCCTTCGGAAAGAAAATATCCAATTACAGACGAAAATAGAGGAAATCCGCATGGTCGACCGGGCGAAGTGCGCGCTGATTCAATATTTAAACATGACGGAAAAGCAGGCGCACCGCTACATAGAGAAGCAGGCAATGGATATGCGCACGACGAAAATGGATATTGCGCAGGGAATTTTAAAAACTTATGAATCTTAGGCTTGCATTTTGTCTGAAAATAGTGTATTATTAAATATTGAGAATAAAATCTAAAATTTGATTGTAGGAGGATTGCCACACATGCAAGATAGCGCATATTTAATTTTAGAAAACGGCACTGTTTTCGCGGGCAAGAGCTTTGGATACGCTGGTGAGACGATCGGCGAGGTTGTTTTTACGACTTCTATGACCGGCTATCTCGAGACTTTGACCGACCCCAGCTTTTACGGACAAATCGTAACGCAGACGTTTCCTTTGATTGGGAACTATGGCGTGATTCCTTCCGATTTTGAAAGTAAAAAGCCGCATTTAACCGCATATATTGTCCGCCAATGGTGTCAGCATCCTTCCAACTTTCGCTGTGAGGGCTTGCTTGACACTTTTTTAAAGGAGCACAAGATTATCGGCCTGTACGGCATTGACACACGCGCGTTGACGAAAATTGTGCGCGAGCACGGCGTTATGAACGCGAAAATTGCGTCCGGCCCTGCGGTTACGGACGAGCTGTTAGAAGAACTGAAAAATTTTCAAATTGTAGATGCTGTGCCGCATGTGACGTGCGAGGGCGAGAGCACCTATACGCCGGAGGAGAAAAAACGCCGGGTTGTTATGTGGGACTTTGGCGCAAAGGAAGCAATCGTACGTGAGCTGGTAAAGCGCGGCTGCGAGGTTGTACGCGTACCGGCACAAACGAGCGCAGAGCGGATTTTGGAGCTTGCGCCCGACGGATTGATGCTGTCCAACGGTCCTGGAGACCCGGCGGCAAACCTGCCAATCGTAGAAGAAATCAAAAAGGTTATGCAGCATAAAATACCGACGTTTGGCATCTGCCTTGGGCATCAGCTTTTGGCGCTGTCGCAGGGGGCAGGCTCTGAGAAGCTCAAGTACGGCCACCGCGGGGAGAACCAGCCGGCTGTAGATACGGCAACCGGACGTGTATACATTACGAGCCAGAACCACGGCTATGCGCTCAAGTCCGACACGCTTCCGTCCAATGCGCGCGAGAGCTTCAGGAACGGAAACGACGGCACAAACGAGGGAATTGTCTACACAGACATGCCGGCCTTTTCGGTACAGTTCCACCCGGAGGCGGCGGGCGGCCCGCTCGACACAGAATTTTTGTTTGACGACTTTATGGAACTGATAGATAAGGAGGGGAAGTAAATGCCGCTGAGAGAAGATATCAAAAAAGTAATGGTAATTGGCTCCGGCCCAATTGTAATCGGACAGGCTGCGGAGTTTGACTACGCGGGTACACAGGCGTGCCGCGCGCTCAAAGAGGACGGGCTTGAGGTTGTGCTCGTCAACTCCAACCCGGCAACGATTATGACGGACAACGCGATGGCGGACAAGATATACATCGAGCCGCTTACGCTTACGACGGTAAAGCGTATCATAGAGAAAGAAAAGCCGGACAGTCTGCTCTCCACGCTCGGCGGACAGACGGGGCTGACGCTTTCGATGCAGCTTGAAAAAGAAGGGTTTTTGAAAAAGCACGGCGTCAAGCTCCTCGGCGCAAGGGTCGACACTATCGACAAGGCGGAGGACCGCCAGATGTTTAAAGATACCATGCTCGCGATTAGCCAGCCGATTATCCCGTCTTTGGTTGTAACCGACGTGGAAAGCGCGGTCGAATTTGCCGGTGAGGTCGGCTATCCGCTCATTATCCGTCCGGCGTTTACGCTCGGCGGCAGCGGCGGCGGCATTGTCAATAACGAAGAAGAACTGCGCGAGATTACGCACGGCGGGCTGGAGCTTTCGCCGATTCATCAGGTATTGGTGGAAAAATGTATCTCTGGCTGGAAAGAGATTGAGTTTGAGTGTATCCGCGACAGCGCAGGCAATGTTATCACCGTGTGCAGCATGGAAAACTTTGACCCCGTGGGCGTACATACGGGCGATTCCATTGTAATCGCGCCTGCGGTTACAATGTCGGACAAGGAGTATCAGATGCTGCGCAGCGCGGCGCTCAGTATCGTGTCCGAGCTGCAAATCGAGGGCGGCTGCAACTGCCAGTTTGCGCTTCACCCAGACAGCTTTGAGTACGCGGTTATTGAGGTAAACCCGCGTGTATCGCGTTCGTCCGCGCTCGCGTCCAAGGCGTCGGGCTACCCGATCGCAAAAGTGGCGGCGAAGATTGCGGTGGGCTATACGCTCGACGAAATCAAAAACGCGGTCACAGGCAAGACGTACGCCTGCTTCGAACCAGCGCTCGACTATGTGGTGGTCAAGTTCCCGAAGTGGCCGTTCGATAAATTTGTTTACGCAAAACGCTCGCTCGGCACCCAGATGAAGGCGACGGGAGAAGTTATGTCGATTGCGCCGACATTTGAGGAAGCGATTATGAAGTCCGTGCGCGGCGCGGAAATTTCGCTTGACTGCATGAATATGCCAAAAGCGATGGAGCTGACCGACGACGAGCTCGAAGC
>URQR01000176.1 GCA_900550065.1 uncultured Eubacteriales bacterium
CCTATAAACTGCATTTGTATCCCTTAAAGCGATATGTTTTTATCGCGTTTGTTTTGCACTCAAAGCTACCGCTATCATATGAAATCGCATCAGCTTGCATCCCTGACACACCACAGTTTATGACATATGTCAATTATTTCTGAGATAATTTTTCACTTATGCTATCTAACCACGTATTTCGTCAAAAATAGGTGTTGTGAAGCTGCGTCCCTCTTTTCCTCTACACAATTTCCTTTTACAACATCCCCTTCTCTCTTGCCTCATACATAATCTTCGCCATATCCCCGCGTGTGAACAAATCCATCTTTTCCGCCTGCTCCTGCGTAAGCAGGCCGCGCTCTACGAGCAAATCGACCGCCTGCTGCCAGTCAAATTCCCCCGCATCGCTGCTCCGCAGTACAAGGGTAGCAAACTCGTTCGAGGTTATACGCTGCTCCGGCGCAAACTTGCCGTCACCCACTCCCATCGTAATTCCTTTGTCAGCCGCAATATTCGCGTATTTCACGCCCCAACTGCCGTCTGGTATGTCCACAAACTGCGACGCCGGCTGCGTCGGTTCGTCCTCGTACCCCAGCGCACGCACCAGGATCGTCGTCGCTTCGAGGCGGCTCATCGGCTTTAACGGGTCAAGCCCCTTTTCGTTGCCCTGAATCAGCCCCGCCTCTATGAGCGCATTGCCCTCCGCTTCGTAGGTAGGCTTGGTGATGGCGGCCTCCTCAGCCAGCCAACTATTATATACAAATCCGTCCTTTTCTCCCAGCTGAGCTATTGCTTCTAATACCTCTGTAACTGAATATAATTCATAAGAGATAATTGTAGGTATCGACCCATTTGGCCCGCCAACCGTTGAATCATAAAGCTTAACGAGATATTCATTCTGTGCGCCTTTAAGATACAAAAACGACAAATAATAGGTCATACCGAACAGCTTTGCGTCCAGCACCTCGGTTTCCCCGCGTGCGAGAAGCGCCTCCCGAAGCGGCGCAGGATTTTTCAGCAGCGCAAGCCCTTCATCAAAAATGATAAATTGCCAGTCAAGCTCTGGTATTCCTTGCAATGGATTCAAATCTGTGAATAGGCCGCCTGCTTTTGTTATCTTACAGCTCGATCGGCCTAATGGCCAATAGCTACAATCACTAAACAGATAATCAAACGACCCCGCCTGCGCGTATTGCTCTGCATAGCGTGATGTAGCTGTAGCAGTTTGAAGCACACAGTTATCGAAATCGATATTTGCCTCATTTAATCGAAAAATGTATTCTTCCTCATCACTATCTGTTTTCATTGTACCCATTGCTTTCAAACCTGGAAGCATCCCACTCCAAAAGCGCTCTGTGAACCAGTCAATATATTCCTGATTCATTGTATTGATTTCTTCCTCGGTGAAATTGTTTCGGATAAACAGCATGTCGAGGCGTTCATCAAGCCCCGCAACAGAGTCCGGCGCGGCGCCGGGTTCCGCAAAGGAAGCGCTGCATAGCGTGAACGCCAGCGCCGCACACAAAACGGCTGCTATTATTTTTTTCATTTCTTACTCCTCCCCTTACGCATCGTTTAGTACCAGATTATACGTTGTTCCGCCATGACCTCTTCAGGCACCGCTGTATCAAATCGGTATCATATCTATCACAATGACAAGCCCTGTTATATATTCCGGATTATCCTTTAGGATATTCGTTCACAAATCTTATTTTACAACTTACTGTCATTGTAGCATGTTACGGTTAATAACGCAATGATTTTTACCAGAGCTTGTGTTTCGCCCATTCTCCATCTCATTCAAAAGCGTCCCGAGATGAATCACTCCCCTATATAACGAAATGTCATATAAAACGGTCTCTTGTTCTATCTCTGATCTTCCTGTCTTTCTAAATCAATATCTTTTATACGGATCAAGGATTTACTGGCTCATGGCACAAAAAAATCGGAGTAAGCAAAAGCTTACTCCGACGTGGCGTGCCTGGAGGGATTCGAACCCCCGACCTTTTGGTTCGTAGCCAAACACTCTATCCAGCTGAGCTACAGGCACATATCTCTTGAATCAACAGTGATTATTATAACACAAACCTATATCAAAAGTCAAATATATTTTTAATTTTTTCCAAAGAAAAGAGCCGGCAGTCTCGCCGGCCCTATTTTTCTTCCTCTTTTATCAAAAGAAATCCCACTTAAGCGGTTCTTTTTTTGTTGTTTGATTCTGCTCCGACCGATTATTCGTCGGAGCTATACGTTCTGCTGCCTGTTGCTCCTGTGAGGAAAAGGCCGTGTTTTCCGGGCCAATTTGGCGGCGTTCCGACGTTCCAATATCAACGCCGAGCTCCTCGCGCTCTTCGTCACTGAGCGTTTCAACTAATCTAATTGGAGCATCTTGAAGCGATACCTCCTGTCTTTCCGCACCTTCTTCCTGAAGCTGTACCGAATCGGCCGTTGGAGACGGGTTTCTCGGAATCGGATTTCCCTGCATATCTGTACTGTTCAGCATTTCGCTGTCACCCATCCCGTTTGGCGCAGTACGGTCTGTTTCAAGACTCATATTGCTGCGTAAAATAACACTCTCCGGCTGGGTGGGCTGCACGTTTGGCCCCCGCATTGTGCCGCCACGCCGCGGAAGAGGTGTTTCCTCCGCCTGCGGCGGGTTATCTGCGTCATAGACATCCAGCTTCGGCGTCAGCGACAGCCCCATTCCAGCCGGTATTTCTACCGTGTTGTTATTGGAAGCCGCCTCCTCCCGGCCTGCCCGCATCTGCTGGTCGGCGGGCTCCGATGGTTTAGAAACCTGATTTTCTGACATTTGGTTAGACTGTCCGCCCAGCGCGCCGTCCGGCTGGCGCATACTGAAGATATCTTTTGATACGAGATTTTCATACAACCGCGATATCCGATGCCAGCAGCGCACGTCAATCTCGCCGTTGCAGTCGGTATCCATATGTTTCTGGATTTCCTGCGTCGCGTTTAGCGCATCCCCCGAGTGTGTTCCCGTCAGTTCAAAATCCGGAATATTGGAAAACCTGCTTGAAATAGCTTGGAGCATGGCCTGAATCGGGTACATAAAGTCCCCGTTTTCTCCCTCCCGGATGACATAATCACTTGCTGGAAACATCTGTGTCGCATGGGGCGGCTCGGCATAAACGCGTACGTCGGTATAAACCTCGATAATCCTGTCCCATGTATCGTTATCGACTTCGCCTGTTGCCGGCAGGTCGTATTCAGTCTGGAAAATCCGTACCGTCGCCTCGGTCTGCGTCCCGTAAATGCCGTCGGGAATTAATACCGGAAGTTTGCCGTCCGACATTGCGATAACGCGCAAAAACTCCTGCATAGAATAAATTGGGCGCCCTGCCTGTACCTGAAATTGCTGCATACTGTTTCCTCCCTTTCCCTTACGCGCTGACCGGCGTTTGGTCCTGATCGCCCTGCTTCAGCGTCCTGCCGGGGAATTGCCGCGGCTGTGTCAGCGTAGACGAAACTACATTTTTATAAGTATTCGCAATCGAATCCCATGTGTCTTTATCCACCGTTCCTGTCACTGGTAAATCAAACGCGCGCTGGTACGTACTCACAGCCTGCCTTGTCTGATTTCCAAATTCGCCCGTGACAGGTACGGCCGGAAGCTCAGGATTTGCCGCCGCAATAGTATTTAGCTACTGCTGGAGCGTCCGCACCGCATCCCCACTGGACCCATACGACAGCGTTTCTCCCGGGAATGGCTGCGTATTAATCAGTATCTTTTGGTCGTCGAGATAAACAACGTCGACAATCCCCTTAAACTCGTCATACATTGCTCCCCACGTCTTTGCTCCAACGATGCCATCCGGATCAAGACCTGCGTTTTTCTGGAACTCAATGACTGCATTTTGCGTTTCTTCCCCAAATTCGCCCGTGATTGGTACACTCGGAACAAAGGGGTTTACGCTTGCAATCACGCTGAGGAAGAATTGCAGAATCACTACCTTTTCCCCTGTGTTGCCAAAGGAAATTGCGTCCGGGTATTGGAGGTTAATTCCAAATAGGCGCTGCCCCTCTGAATTGAGCTCGGACAGGCGTGTAATACCTGTATACAGGTTAATCAGCTTATACCACGTCGCTTTTCCAACAATGCCGTCCGGCTCAAGGCCAAAAATCCGCTGGAAGGCAATGACTGCCCGTTCCGTCGCCGGGCCGAAAATGCCATCTACGGGATATACCTTTGGGATTGCGGGATAATTCAAGGATATACGGTTGAGTTCCGTCTGAATCACCGCTACATTCTCGCCCCTGTCGCCATTACGAATCGCATAGCCCGGATAGGAGCGCGTAATGTTTTTAATTGGTGCGTCGACAACCAGCTCAATGTCTCTTCCATAATAGTTGTAGAGAATATCCAAAGAGGAATAGCCCTGACGGGCAAGGTATTCGCTCCCCCACTGTGAAAGCCCCTCGCACGTTACCGT
>URQR01000177.1 GCA_900550065.1 uncultured Eubacteriales bacterium
GACTCTAAAATCGTCGTGTGCTGTAATTTCATATTGTCGATTTTGATGCGGCTGAGCGAGCCAAGCTTGAGCGCTTCTTCGAGCACAAAGCCCGGATTGTTCGTGTGGATGTGTACCTTTACAATTTCATCATCGTCTATGACGAGCTTGCAGTCGCCCTTCGGGTCAATGACCTCGCTAAACCGTTTTACATTCACTTTTGTCGACTTTTTATCAATAATAAATTCCGTACAATACGCAAATTTAATATTTTCTGTATCAATGGCTGCCTGCGCCGTAGCGGAGGTTGTATTTTTTACCGCTTCTTTCAGATCGACGAGCGTCCCTGTCGATAGGGCGTGGTACGCGCCTTCTAAAATTTTTACTAAGCCTGCACCACCCGCGTCGACAACGCCCGCTTCCTTTAAAACAGGGAGAAGGTTCGGCGTGTTGTCAAGCGCCGCCTTCGCGTCGTCAATCGCGTGCTGCATGATGAGAACAATATCATCCTCGATTTCAGCAGACTTTACCGCAGAGGCCGCACATTCGCGTGCAACTGTCAGAATCGTGCCCTCCGTCGGTCGCATAACCGCTTTATAAGCCGTGTCGACACCGCTTTGCAGTGCGGCGGCAAGCTCTTTCGCATTAGCAATCTGTTTGCCGTCAAGCGACTTTGCGATTCCACGGCAAAACTGTGACAAAATAACGCCCGAGTTACCGCGTGCTCCGCGCAGTGAAGCCGTCGACAAGCTTTTCGCCACGTCGCCGACCGCCGGCGTTACAAACTTTTTAATTTCTTCTGCCGCTGCCGAAAAGGTCAGCGACATATTCGTGCCCGTATCACCATCCGGGACAGGAAAAACATTTAATGTGTCGACCGCCGTCTTATTATTGCCTAAGTGGTTCGACGCAGATATAATCATATTTGCAAATTGTATGCCGTCAATTGAAGTAATAATCGAAACCGCCCCCCAAAAAATAAAATGAAGCTTTAGTCGACGCGAGCGCTGTCAACGTTGACGTTGATCTTTCCGACCTTGCAGCCGGACATGCTCTCAATGCTGTATTTTACATTTTTAATGATGCTCTGGCAGATAACGCCGATATTTACGCCATATTCCACCATAATATGCAAATCAATCGTAAGCCGGTCGTTTTCCTCCATTCAAATGTGTTTCCATTCACAATGGCTCAAAAGCTCTGCTTTTGAGACTATTTTAACATATGATATACGAATAGTCTATATATTTTATCTTCAAATTATGTATCGGATTCTGCTTCGTCGAGCAGACTTGCCGCCTCCGGCTCGGACAGAGACGTAATTTTTTTGAGTGTACTTTGAATTTTGCGTGTCCGTACGCCGACGAGTTTATCGAGCTCGCGGTTTGCCTGCTCAAGCCGCGTCTGTGTTTGCAGCAGCACCGCGCCGAACTTATCAAATTCGGTTTTGACCGCGCCGAGCACGTTCCACACCTCGCCCGAATGCTTCTGAATCGCCAGCGTTTTAAAGCCCATTTGCAGACTGTTTAGCAGAGAAGCCATCGTCGTTGGCCCGGCGATGCTGATTTTATAGTCGCGCTGAAGCACCTCTACAAGCCCGCGCCGCACGACTTCAGCATAAAGCCCTTCAAACGGCAGAAACATAATTGCAAAATCCGTCGTCTGCGGCGGATTGACGTATTTATCGTGAATCGTCTTTGCCGATTGCTTGATGCTCCGCTCCAACGCTGCCGCAGCAGCAGTGATTTGCGCCGTGTCGCCGGCGTCATACGCGTCGACCAGATTTGCGTACATATCGGCCGGAAATTTCGAGTCGATTGGGAGATAGACCTCCGAATCGTCCGAGCCGGGGAGACAGACCACAAACTCGACCGCGTCGCGTCCTGACTTTGTGACAACATTTGTTTTGTATTGCTCCGGCGCAAGGATTTCCTCTAAAATCGCGCCAAGCTGAATTTCACCTAAGATGCCGCGCGTTTTGACATTGGACAGTACTTTTTTGAGGTCGCCGACGCCAACCGCAAGCGTCTGCATCTCGCCAAGCCCTTTATAGACCTGCTCGAGCCGCTCGCTGACGAGCTGAAACGACTGGCTGATGCGTTCATCAAGCGTTTTTTGCAGCTTTTCGTCAACCGTTTCGCGCATTCTCTCAAGCTGCTTTTCATTGTTTTCCGAAATAGCCCGCAGGCGGTGCTCCACCGTCGCGCGGATGTGCTCAAGCTTTTGCTCATTTTCGAGCGAAAACTGCGCGAATCGCTCCGAAATCTCGCGCAGACGGCGGTCTTGCATCTCCGCGCTCGACTTTTGCGTATCCGCAAGGATATCGGAAATCATTTTCATGTTATCCTTTGTCATTTGTGCGTTTTCAAGCCGCGCACTGCGCATTTCTTCAAAAATTTGTGCTTTGACAGCGTCAAAGACAGAGCTGTTGTCTTGCGGCTTTGTACGTGCCAGAACCACAATTAATATTATTATAGATAGAACAAGTGAAATCATACCTGCTGCAAGCAATATATAGTCCATTTTTCCTCCGTTTACGCGCCGCATTTAGAGCGCGCCGTTTAAAATATCGCGTTCCCGCTCCGCACGCTTTTCGCGGCCCATTAATTCGCCGATTGCGTCGGCAGCCGGCATGTTTTCAAATAAAACGCGGTGCGTACACGCTGTAATCGGCATTGTAACGTTGTATTTTTTTGCTAATTCATACGCCGCTGCACAGGCGTTTACACCCTCTACGACCATATGAACCTCTTTTGTCGCTTCTTTTAGCGTTTTACCCTTACCAATTAGAACGCCGGCCCGCCGGTTACGGCTATGCTGGCTCATGCATGTCACGATCAAATCGCCGATGCCCGTCAGCCCGGCAAAGGTTTCCGCCTTTGCGCCCATTGCAACGCCGAGCCGTGAGATTTCCGCAATGCCGCGCGTCATGAGTGCCGCACTTGTGTTGTCGCCGCAGCCAAGCCCGACCGCGATGCCCGCCGCCAGCGCAATTACATTTTTAATCGCGCCGCCAAGCTCGACACCGAGCAGGTCGTCGCTCGTATATACGCGGAAAAACGGGCTCATAAATACATCCTGAATAAACAGCGGGATGTCGTCATGCTCCGACGCCACGACGTTTGCTGTCGCCATACCGCGCCCAACCTCTTCCGCGTGGGACGGGCCGCTCATAACGGCGAGCCGAACCCCGGGTATTTCGTCTTTTATCACTTCAGAAAGACGCATAAGCGTTTCCGGCTCAAGGCCCTTTGCAATATTGAGTACGATTTGTTCCGGCTGGATATGCTTTGCCAGCGCGTTTGCCGTGCCGCGTACTGCGTGCGATGGGGAAGCCATGACAATCAGCGATGCGCCCTGAACACATGCGCCCATATCGTTGGAAAACGTAATATTATTAGCTAACGATACGCCGGGCAAAAATTCTTTATTTTCACGGTCACGCATCAATGCATTTGTTTCCTCTAAACGCCACGACCAGAGCCAAACGTCAAAGCTTTTGGACGCCAGCAGGGATGAAACCGCTGTGCCCCAGCTTCCAGAACCGATTACAGCAATCTTCAATGCGTCTCCTCCTCCTTATTGGCTTTCTTTTTTGCGCCGAGCCGCGATTCTGTGCCGTACATTAACCGGCTGATGTTCGCGTGATGGCGGTATATTGCGAGTACACCCATGATAACTGCTGTAAGAATCAGCGCATAATTATAGTCCTTGTCGATTAAAATTGTAAAAATGATAGCGGATACAGGGAAGACGATGCCGCCAAAAATGGAGCCGAGCGAAATATAACGCGTCAGCACCATCACAAGCAGCGCGCTGGCAAGAACAATCAGCCCCAGCCGCCAGTCGAGCATAAAAATGACAGCCGCCGAGGTTGCGATGCCCTTACCGCCTTTAAACTGAAAAAATATGGGGTAATTATGCCCCACAACAACCGCGATTCCGCATAAATATGGCATCAGTGTGACCGCCATGCCGTCTTCGTAAAACGGAAAATAGGCGGAGATAAGGTACATAATCAGAAACGCAATCCCTACGGCAAGAATACCCTTTAATACGTCACATAAAAGCGTCAGCACGCCGACGCGCTTGCCATACGTGCGCAGCATGTTCGTCGCGCCCGCGTTGCCGCTTCCGTGGCCGCGGATATCCGTGCCGATTAGCTTTGAAATAATAATGGAAGAATTTACGCTTCCAATCAAATACGCCGCAGCAACAGCAGCGATTGTCACCAACCAAACCATGAAAAAGCCCCCATATTATATTAATAGAGAAAAAGACACGGTGCGGCTTTTACCGCAGGAGGGTCTGTGACCCGACAGTGGCTTTTTCTAAGCGCAAACCGAAGGTTTGCGTATTTTATTTCTTTTCTCCGCGCTCGCGGATGATAAAGCGGATTGGCGTTC
>URQR01000178.1 GCA_900550065.1 uncultured Eubacteriales bacterium
GCACTGTTACACCGTGATTCGCGCCCCAGTTTGCCATCACGGAGTACACGTCCGCAAACGCGCCCTTGCCCGTGAGACGTGGTGCAAACCATGTGGTCGGCCACGTCGGGTCGGTGCGGCTATCGAGCATGCGGTGCATATCATCCGGCAGCGTCACCGTATAGCCCTCCGCAATCTGTAAAACAGGGCCGACGCCGTCGACGAGGTTGACGCGCACCATAGTAACCGGCATTTCCGCCAGCGTCTTAAAGTGTGACGAGAAGCCGCCGCCCCGGAAGTATTCGTAGTCTGCGCGACACCAATCGGTCGCGTCGAGACACGCCGCAATGTCCGCGTCTGTCATCTCCCACCAGCGTTTTACCGTGCCGCTGCCGTCCTCGTCTTTTGCCGCACCGGTGCAGTCCATTGCCGTTGCACCGGAGTTAATGAGATGGATGATGCCGTTTGCCGCCTTGCCGGTGAGCGGCCGGCCCGTTACACGCACCACCGACTCCGGACTCCAGTATGTCCGCACGTCGTGGAAGCACGGCGCCTTATTTGTCAAAAGCGTGCTAAACAGCATAGAAACCCCGTTTAATGTATCGTTTTCAGTCGCAAAGGGGAACGGCTGCTTTTTCCCGTTCCAATCGAAGCTCGACGCGAGCAGCGACTCCGTAAAGTCCGCGTTCGGGAGCCAATCGGTCCACATGCGCTGCCCCTGAAAGCCGCCGACAACGGCGTTGCGCCCAAGAGACTCCTCGTGCCAGCCCATCTGCGCCAGCTTTTCGTTGCCGTGGAGGATATCGTTTACAATAATCGTGAATTTCGCAATAAACTCCCAGTCTTGGTCAGCAGGAACCACCTTCGATTTTTTAATCATATCCGCCAGCGCCTTGCCCGCGTTTTTGTCAAAGCCCTCCTTACAGTTGGCCTTAATCCACGCCAGCGCCTTTTCGTACTCGTCGTGGTCATAAATGCCGAGTGTAATGCGGCGCAATATTTCCGTCAGGTCGACCCATTCGGCGCGGATACCGAGATACTTTTGCATAAATTCCGCGTCGCAGAAAGAACCCGCAATCCCCATCGAGATACTGCCCAAATTTACATACGCCTTGTTTTTCATCTGCCCAACTGCTACTGCGCAGCGCGCAAAGCGCAAAATTTTCTCCTGCACGTCCGCCGGTACGCGCGTATCGTCCTTGTCCTGCACGTCGTGGCCATAGATTGAAAATGCGGGCAATCCGCGCTGCGCATGCGCCGCCATAACCGCCGCAAGGTAGACCGCGCCCGGGCGCTCCGTCCCATTAAAGCCCCACACCGCCTTGATCGTGAGCGGGTCAAGGTCCATCGTTTCGCTCCCATAACACCAGCACGGCGTAACGGTCAGCGTTGCGCAGACGTTTTCCTTTGCAAACTGCGCCGCAACACGCGCCGCCTCCGCACCGCCGCCAATCGTCGTTTCGCCAATCACGCACTGTGCAGGCGTACCGTCCTGATAAAACACATTTTCGCCAATCAGCTTCGCCGCTGCGCGCGCCATATTCATCGTCTGCTCTTCCAGCCCTTCGCGAACGCCGCCCCACCGTCCATCGATTGCCGGGCGGATTCCGATTTTCGGATAATCCATTTTTATATCCTCCTTTATTCGTTTTTCTTATTTTACCTTTAGCTTAATGACCGTGTCAATTTCATCCGGCAGAGTTACATTCTGCAAGTCTACAAATACGTCATGCACAAGTCCTTTTTTATTGTGCTCTGCGTTCCACGGGCGCATTTTAACCAGTTCAGACGCGTCGCTGACGAGGCGCACTTTTTCCACCTCGCGTCCCACATCGAAGCGAAGTACGCTCGTCGACGTGTCGTAAACGTGCGCATAGTACGTATCGCCCTTCTTTGTGTAGCGGCCCCACTCCGGCTTCGGCACATCCGCCTTGCCGCAGCCGTAGATGCTCTCGCCGTTGTCGTCCATCCAGCGGCCCACCTGCCGCAAAATTTCCACGCTTTCACGCGGGATCTCGCCCTTTGCGTTCGGCCCGACATTGAGCAAAAGGTTACCGCCCTTGCTCACACACTCAGTCAGCATACGAATTACGGTTTTCGCCGACTTGTAGTTTTTGTCCGCAGAACAGTAGCCCCAGTGGTCATTTAATGTCATACAAGCCTCCCACGCAACATCGCGCCCCATGTCGTCAAGCAGCCCCTCGGCCGGTACAGTCTGCTCCGGTGATTTAAAGTCGCCGGCATACACAGGTTCATCGTCGCCGCTGGTCTGCTCTGCGCCGTCTCCTCCGAGCCGATTGTCAAGGATAATCCCCGGCTGGAGCGCGTGTGCCATATTGACCAGATCGGTTGCCCTCCACGTTTCACCGCGCATATCGTTGTATTCATCCTGATAGGAAAAATCGAACCACATGATATCAATCTTCCCGTAGTTTGTCAAAAGCTCGCGTACCTGATTATGCATATACGTCAGATAGTTATCAAAATTACGGCCGTCGTTTTTATACGCCGGATTGTCACGCATAGGGTGCTGCCGGTCGCCGTAGTGCGGATAGTCCGGGTGATGCCAGTCTAAAAGCGAGTAGTAAAAGCCGACCTTCAGTCCTTCAGCACGAAACGCCTCTACATATTCGCGGATCAGGTCGCGGCCCGCCTTTGTGTTCGTCGCCTTATAGTCCGTGTAGGCCGAGTCGAACAAACAGAACCCGTCATGATGCTTCGTCGTCATGACAGCATATTTCATTCCCGCCTCGCGCGCGAGCCGCGCCCACGCCTTCGGGTCGTATTTGTACGGGTCAAACTCCTCAAAAAACTGTTCATAGTCCTCTACGCTAATCCGTTCGTGGCTGCGCACCCACTCGCCGCGCGCAGGAATCGCGTACAGCCCCCAGTGAATAAACATCCCAAACCTGTCGTGCCGGAACGCCTCCGTGCGCGCCCACCGCTCCTCATACTTACTCATTTTCGCCGCCTCCTTCAATTTTTTATTTACAAGTTCATCGTATCAGATGTATAATAATTTGTATATGTAAATTCTTACTGCTTTGTTGTATATTATTAACCGAACCGGAGGTGCGTGATGTACGAACAACTGTCCAATCTCTACTTAAACTTTTACTACGGAAGCCGTATCCGCCTTGACGAGCGGTGGGGCGAGAAAAATGTTGTCTGTCCGTACAGCAAGGTGTACTATATCTTAGACGGCGCATGTGAATTCGTCCTGTCCGGACGGGTGTTTCGGGCCGGTCCGGGCGATTTATACGTCATCCCCGCCGGGACAAAGCACTCCTTTTACCACTTCGATGAAAACTTTATCGAAAAATACTGGTTTCACCTCGATATAGAGGTGGGCGGGCACAGTTTATTTCGCCTTGTGGACGCGCCCTTTATGCACCACTTTGGGATTGACCCCAAAATTATGGCCTTGTATGACACAATATTAAGCTGTGCAGCAAAAAATACGCTCGACGCGCATCTGCTTTTAAATGCGAAAATGCTGGAGCTGCTGTCCATGTTTTTCCGCGCGACAAACACCGACCTGTCCGCCCTTTCCGGCGCGGGCAACAGTGTGCTCGAACGGATTTTGTCTTATATCAACTCCCATTTGGACAAAACAATCACCGTGGAGGAGCTTGCTGCGCTCGCACACTTTCACCCAAACTATTTTGTGCGCTTTTTTAAAGAACGTATGGGCGTGCCGCCGGTCAAGTATATCAACAACGTGAAAACAGAGCACGCCAAATCGCTGCTGGAGAACACCGCAATGCCGGTCAAGGAAATCATGGCGCAGGTCGGCTTTTCCGACTACAGCCATTTTTCTAAGTTTTTTAAAACGTATTGCGGCTATTCGCCTACAGCTTTCCGCAATTTTTATACCAGTCTATAAATCTTCTTGCAAAAACCTGTGCTAAAATTACTTTAACAGCTCCGGGCATATCCGTTTATCCTTAAAATAATATTCCCTGTCTTGCGGGCCGATGTTGCGCAGCACCTTACACGGGTTCCCCACGGCAACTACGCCCGACGGAATATCTTTGGTTACCACGCTGCCTGCGCCGATTACCGTTTCGTCGCCAATGGAAACGCCCGGAACAATTACTGCACCCGCGCCAATCCAGCAGTTACGCCCGATGTGTACCGGCGCATTGTACTGGTATACTTGCTCGCGTAACGCAGGTAAGATTGGGTGTCCCGCTGTCGCGACCGTCACATTCGGGCCAAACATTGTATAGTCTCCTACATATATGTAGGTATCATCTACCAGCGTCAGGTTGAAATTTGCATAAATATGGTTGCCGAAGCAAACATGTCGCCCACCCCAGTTGGCATGAAACGGCGGTTCAATGTAGCACCCTTCCCCAATCTGTGAAAACATTGTTTTGAGCAGCGTCTCCC
>URQR01000179.1 GCA_900550065.1 uncultured Eubacteriales bacterium
CAGGAAAAGATTATTGCAGATTATACAGGGCTGACATTCATGCAGATAGACGAGCTGGACATTATCGAATACTTCGTATACCTCCGTGACGGTTTTATATATCGACTCAGCCAAACATCAGAGGGACAAAAATATCTAAATGATGCATGGAGGATTCAACAAGAGGACTTTGACGATGAAAAGCTAAAGCGCGTCTTGAATCAGTCGCAAAAGAGGGGGTGAGAAGTTGGCAAGAAGTTATATTAGAGGAATTACACTTGCAATCGGCGGTGATACGACAGGGCTTAACAAGGCATTTTCAGATGTTGACAAAAAGACAAAAAGTCTTCAAAGCGAGCTGAAAGAAGTGGAGCGGCTTTTAAAGCTTGACCCTACCAATACAGAACTGCTCGCCCAAAAACAGGATTTGCTATCAAAGCGGGTAGAAAACACAAAAGGCAAGCTTGCAGCCTTGAAAGAAGTCGAGGCCAAAGTGCAGGAACAATTTAAAAAAGGTACAATAGCTGAAGAACAATACAGGGCGTTTCAGCGCGAGGTAGTAAAAACAGAAAATGAACTTAAGAATTTCCGACAAGAATTAGAAAGCACACGGGAAAAGACAGAGGAAACCGCATCGGAAATTAAGGAACTTGGGAACGAAGCGGGCAATAGCGGCAAGAAAATAGGCGGCTTTGGAGAGCGGCTTACCGGAATTGGGAAAAAGGGGATTGCTACTATTGCGTCAATTGCGGGCGTTGGGACAGCCTTAAAAGAAATAGCACAGTTTACTGTAGACGCGGCGGAAGAAACGCGAGAATATCGCGAGGATATGAATAGGCTGGAAACTGCCTTTGTTACCTCAAAAAAAAGCGTACAAAGCGCGAAAAAATCATACAAGGATTTTTATGTAATACTCGGCGAAAGTGATAGAAGCGTAGAAGCTGTCAACCACCTTGCAAAATTGTGCAATACAGAAGAAGAACTGGCGATGTGGAGTGACATATGCGCTGGTGTGTCCGCAACGTTTGGAGACAGTCTGCCGATTGAAGGGCTTACAGAGGCATCAAATGAAACTGCTAAGACTGCTAAAGTTACGGGTGTTTTAGCAGATGCTTTAAATTGGGTTGGTATATCGGAAGATGTATTTAACGAGAAACTTGAAAAGTGTTCTACAGAGCAACAGAGAAGCCAACTTATTACACAAACATTAAATGCAGCTTATCAGGAATCATCGGAAAAGTTTAGAGAAATGAATGCGAGTGTAATTGTCAGCAGGGAAGCCACACAACGCCTCACAGAGGCGCAGGCAAAGCTCGGGGCGGTTGTAGACCCTATCCTAACGACGCTAAAAAACAAAACTGCTGACCTTGCGGAAAGCGTGCTTGTCACATTCGGCGTAGTAAAAGAAGGGACAGCAAAAATAGTAGACGAAACTGAAAAATTTACAGAGACACAAAAGAAGACGACAGAAGCGATTGATGAAAACACCACCCAGCAACTAAGCCAGATTGCCGGTGCCGAGAGGCTATATAATGAACTGACAAAACTCACGGACGAAAATGGGCGTGTAAAGGATTCGGATGTCGCACGTGCGCAATATATAGTCGGGGAACTGAATGACGCGCTTGGATTAGAAATACAGATGAATGGGAATGTGGTGTCATCTCTTGGCGAGGTGGGCAAGAGTATCGACGAAATCATTCTGAAAAAACAGGCTAATATTCTGCTTAATTCACAGGAAGAAAAATATGCCGAAGCTATAAAAAATATTACCGAGGCCAGAAGGTTGCAGACAGAAGCAGCTACGGAGCTTGCTGAAAAACAGCAGTCGCTTAACGCATTAGAAGATGAATTTGCAAAAACACAAAGTGTTAATACGGCAAAGGCTATTACGCAATTGGAAGCTGAAATCAGAACGCTTCAAGCCGCCTACGATGAATCTTCCCAAACGGTCAATCAATACAGCACAGATATAGAAACATACACTACAGCCAGTGCAGAAGCGGTAAAAGGTAATGTGGAGGGCGTTATTGCCGTCCTTGACAAAAACAACAGTGCTTATGAAAAAGCGGCTGTTGCAGCAAACGAATCAGCAGAGCAACAAATCGAAGCGGCAGGACAATATTACTTCGAGGCAGTAGTTGCCGCAAAGGTGGCGGCAGATAATTTTGAAGCAGTAAGAAGCGAGGAAAACGAAAAGGCATTAAACAATGCTATTCAAATGGCCGCTGACGCTAAGGAACGGTATGAATCCGTAGGTGGAAGCTCAATTGATGGATGGATTTCTGGAATAAACAAAAAGAGGATTAACCTATTAAATACCTTAGGCAATATTGCCAGCGAATCAATACAGCGCGTTAAGAATACTTTAGACATCCACTCCCCGTCGCGCGTATTCCGTGACGAGGTCGGCAAAATGATTGTGGAAGGTATTGAGGTCGGCATCGTTGAAGAAGGGGTACAACTCAAAGAAGAAATGGATAAGCTGCTTAAAGACCTTGACCTAAAACGAGACGCAGGCGCGATTTCCGAGGCAGAGTATTATAGAAAGCTGGAGCATTACCGCGATGAATACTTTACCAAGGGTACAGAAGGCTGGTGGAAATACACGCTGCAAATCATAGATTTTGAAAACAAGCAATTAGAACAACAGGAAAAAATCTTGAAAGAGCAAAAGGACAATGCGGTAACGGCGTTTAAAGAAATTGCAAGCACAGCGGAAGCGACCGCAAAGGAAATACAGTCGGCGCAGGCAGGATTTGCGGACAAGCTGAAGGGATACGGCTCATTATATGAAACGACCACAAACACGATAGTGGGCGGAGCGGCTGACGGGTCAGATATTATTATAAAGGGCGCACGTCTAACCAGCCTTAAGGATAATATTAAAATTTTAAATGAATATACCTCTGCATTAAAAGCAGTTAGAGACAAGGGTGTACCACAAGGATTCTTTAATATGCTGCGCGATATGGGCATAGAAGAGGGAACTGCCTTTGCAAAGGCGATATTAAACACGCCGGAGGACGAGCTACAAGCCTATATAAACGACTGGAGCTACATACAAAGCGAATCAGAGCGCGTGTCTAAGGCGTTTTATTCGGACGAAGCGAATCAAATTGCGAAAGATACTTATGATGCCATTAATGCATGGGGCGACGGCCTACCAGAAGAATGGAAAGAGAATGGAAAGTTGACGGCTGCCTCTTTTGGGGACGGCTTACTCGAAGAACTGACAAAATTAGAAGGGCAGGTAAAAACAGCCCTCGGAAATCTTTTTGCATATACGCAACTTCCGGCATTCGCAGTTTCAGGCAACCTGACATCACCCGACACAGGAGCGATTTCACAAACATTTCATTACGAAAATAATTTTTATGGGGACAATGTATCCCCGAGCGACGTTACCCGCGCACTGCGGCAAAACGAAAAGCAGGCAGGGCTATTTTAAGGGGGGCAGTATATGAATTTATGGTTTGAAAACGAAAATGGAGGCCGCCTCTTTATGTCGCAGACAAACAGGGAAACGCGGCTTACTGATTGGGATTTTGGCAATGTTACAGAAGACACAAACGATTATAGAATACCTTTTTATCACGGCGCTTTGTATGAGAGCTGCCGGCTAACACCGAGGGACTTGTTCTTTACCGGATACACTTACGGCAAAAATAAGATTAAAATATCACAGGCGTTGTGTCCGCTTACGAAAACACGCCTAAATATCAATAACAAAATATATGCTTATGGAAAGGTGATTGATACTCCCAAATTTTCTAAATACCGCAGGGGATTTTTTTCATTTACCTTTCGTATGTTTGAGCCATTTTTCTATACAGCTGAACGTACATTCACATTACAAGAAAACGAGAGCGGTACAGCGTATAATATGGGTGACGTGGAAACGCCATTAAATATTACCCTGTTTTCAAAAGAATTAACTGTCGTGAGCGACCCATACATCAAAAATTTATCAACAAATCAGTCTATATCCCTGAAATATGTGCTGCCAACAGGCGCAAAAATAATAATTGATACGTCAGTTGATAAAAAAACAATTCAAATCGTAAAAAGCGATGGGGCTTTAAATGGGCTTGGATACCTTAATTTTGAAAGCGAATTGTTTTTGCTGCGCACAGGGGAAAATGTTATTACTTCTAATTGTAGGGCGGAAATACGGTTTAAAAATAAATTTTTGGAGTTTTTACTATGAATAGGCCATATTTAAGAGTTTATGCCCCGTTTGATTACAATGTTATAACTAACAAGAAAGAAGTAATGAAGCTCGAGGCGGAAACAGACGTATATACATCGTTGCAATGGCAGAATTGCTATAATGACGCCGGGGATTTTGAAATACACATGCCGT
>URQR01000180.1 GCA_900550065.1 uncultured Eubacteriales bacterium
GAAATTGAAAAGGGCAGCCTCAAAAACTGCTTCATTGAAATGAGCGCATGTCCGGGCAGCTGCATCAACGGTCCGTCTATTCGCCGGCATAAGCACAGCGTCCTGTCCTCAAAAATGCGGACGGAAAACTACGCAAGCGGGCACGCGGAGCATATCTGCTACGAAAATGACTATAACATTACGTCAAATATCGACCTAAGTAAAAATATAAGCGACGAGCGGATTAATGTCGTAATGCCCGGAGAGGCGCAGATTGATGAAATTTTGCGCAAAATGGGCAAAACGAAAAAAGAGGACGAATTAAACTGCGGCACATGCGGCTACGCGACCTGCCGCGACAAGGCGGTTGCCGTCTATTTTGGCAAGGCGGAAATCAGCATGTGTCTGCCCTACATGATGGAAAAGGCGGCGTCTTTGTCCGATAAAATTATCGAGGCAACCCCGAACGCGATTATAACGGTTGACAAGGAGCTGAACATACGGCAGATTAATGACGCATGCCTTGAACTGTTTGGCATCGCCGACGCAAAGGACGTCATTGGTAAAAACGTATCTATGATTATGAGTGCGGACAACTTCTTGTCCGTATTAGACGGCGACGAGCGGCTGATTACAACAAAGGAATTTTTAGCGGAATATAACCTTGTCGCGGAACAGACGTTTATCTATGACAGCCCGAACGGGATTGCAATTTGCGTCATGCGCGATGTAACCGAGCGCGAGCATATCATGGACAAAAACCGGCAGATGAAAAACGAAGCGGCGGGTATTGCCGACAAAGTGATTGAAAAACAAATGCGTATCATTCAGGAAATCGCCTCCCTTTTGGGCGAAACGACGGCAGAAACGAAAATTGCGCTCACAGAGCTGAAAAATTCGATTTTGGCGGAGGAGAACGAATGAAGGACATATTTTTAGAAAGCGGCTTTATGAGCCTGAACAAGCAGGGCGAGGAGCTCTGCGGCGACCGCGTAATGACAATTAATGATGAGGACTATGTCACAATTGTTCTTTCCGACGGGCTCGGCAGCGGTGTAAAGGCGAACATTCTCTCGACGCTCACGGCGAAAATTCTCGTTACAATGATGTCGGCGGGAATGCCGATTGAAGACTGTGTATATACGATTGCACACACGCTTCCGGTCTGTAAGGTGCGCGGTGTGGCATATTCCACGTTTACGATTTTACAGGTGAACAAAAGCGGAGAGGCCTATCTAGTACAGTTTGACAACCCACAATGTATCCTGCTGCGGAACGGGAAAAATTTCGACTATGCCGTGACGGAAAAAACAATCTGTGAAAAAAAGATTTTCGAGAGCAAATTCCCTGTGCAGACGGGCGACATTTTCCTTTTGATGAGCGACGGCGCGATTCACGCCGGCGTGGGAATGCTGTTAAATTTCGGCTGGGAAAGGGAAAATATCATTGAATTTGCAGAAGGCGTATATACGCCGGACATCGGTGCGAAAACGATTGCGGCGCGCGTCGCAGAGGCGTGCAACGACTTATACGCGGGCTGTCCGGGCGACGATACGACGATTGCGGCGATGAAGGTGCGCCGGCATGAGGTAGTCAATCTTATGATTGGGCCGCCGTCGCATAAAGAAGACGACGAGAACATCCTGCGGCTCTTTTTCGGAAAAGAAGGCAAAAAGATTGTCTGCGGCGGCACAACGTCGCAGCTTGTGGCAAGATATTTAGGAAAGGACGTAATTCCCGACCTCGACTATATCGACGAGGACGTCCCTCCTATCGCCCACATTGCGGGTGTCGACCTCGTGACCGAGGGGGTGCTCACAATCGGCAAGGCGGTTGATTATGCGCAGAGCTATTGTTCGGTGAGCGACACGGACGTACAGTGGAAGGATAAAAAGGACGGCGCATCGCTGATTTGCAAGTTATTGTTAGAGGATGCAACGGACGTGAATTTTTTTGTCGGGCGCGCGGTTAACCCGTCGCACCAGAACCCCGACCTGCCGATTAATATTAATATTAAAATGCGGTTAATTGAGGATTTGGCTGCGTGTTTAAAGCAGCTCGGTAAAAATGTAACTGTTAATTTTTATTAATCATAATTACTTTACAAAATTAGGCATGTACGCGGTCTGTGTACATGCCTTTTGTAACGCCACCCCCGCCCAAAACATATACTGTAGCATAATCTAATTATGGGAGGGATTACTATGGGAACTTCTGTACGCGAATACTTCCCCGGCTCAAACACGCCGCAGGGGTTTTATTCGTACTATGACTACATACTAAGGAGCCGCGAAGCAAGCCGTATCATCGTCCTAAAGGGCGGGCCGGGAACGGGTAAATCCTCGTTTATGCGGCGCATTGCGGGGCATCTTACCGGCCTCGGCTACGACACGGAGCTTCTGCACTGTTCCTCCGACCCCAATTCGCTCGACGGTGTTTGCTCCCGCGCGTTAGGGTTTTTAATCCTTGACGGCACATCGCCGCACGTTGTAGACCCTAAAGCGCCGGGCGCGGTCGACGAAATTATCAATCTCGGCGATTGCTGGTACCAAAGTCGCATCGCAAAGAAAAAAGAGGCAATCATCAGTACGAATGAAAAAATTTCAGGCTGCTTTGCGCGCGCGTACAACTACCTCGCAGCAGCGAAAAGCCTGCAAAAACAAATCGAGGCCGACTACCTTTCTCTGACGCATACGGAGGGCGTCAAAGCGGAATTAGAGTCGCTGAAAAAGACGCTCGGCCTATGCGCCTTTTCCGCCAAAGAAGGAACGGAGCGGAAAGCCTTTTTGAGCGCGGTCACGCCGCTCGGCAGAATCAACTATGCTGATACGTTTGCCGCAAACGCAAAATACGTCTACAGCATTAAGGCTGACTTTGCGCCGAATTCCGGCGTATTCATGGCAGCGCTGGCAAAGCTTATGATAAACGCGGGCATAGATATCCGTACATTCTACTGCCCCATGTCGCCCGATACGAAAATCGACCATATCTATGTGCCGGATATCGACACCTTCTTTACAACCACAAATATACATCACATGCTAAAGGATGTCGACAGCACAGATGTTATTGACTTAAACCAATATGTAGACGCGAAAAACATCCGCGCCGGCACCGCAGTCGACCATGAGTATTACAACATTTTATTATCACGCGCGGTCGAATCCATCGCCGAAGCAAAAAAGCTGCATGACGAGCTGGAACAAAACTATATTCCCTATATGGATTTTGGAAAGGTGGAAGCGATTAGCGACATGGTAATCGCCTCTATCCAATAAAGCATACATATTAATAGCTGCCGCAATTGCGGCAGCTATTTTTCCTCTGTATTCATAATTTCATCAATTTTAATTTCATAGTACTCCGCCTCCGGCATCTGAATACACTTTCCACAACTGTCGCAGACCTTGTTTTTGTCCAAATCGCAGAGGTTGCATTCCCCGCAATTCGTACAGACACGCTCCTCCAGCACACACATTTTCGCCATATAAATTCACATACCTTTGCGAAGCAAAGGGCTCCTTTCTTTGAAATTTGAGCTTTCAGCGAAACTAAAAGCTCAAATTAAGACGTGAAAATTTTCACGTTACCTCCTCCAAACCATGCGATAGGCTTAGTATAGCAAAAAAATTCATAAAAATCAAGAAAATAAGTAAACATTTGTTTGATTTTTGTGTTTTAATATGGTAAAATAGTCTCAAAGGCAAAGCCTTTGAGACATTTCAGACAAGGAGCTGGTCCCATTGCCAAGAACATCGAACAAAGGCGAGGAAATTTTACGTTTTATACAGGAACAAACCGAAAAAAAGGGATATCCGCCGTCTGTGCGTGAGATTTGCGAGGCGGTGGATCTGCGCTCGACCTCTACTGTCCATGCGCAGCTCAAAAAGCTTGAGCAGCGGGGCTTTCTTGCAAAGGACGATTTAAAGACGCGTGCGCTGAAGCTGACGGATTTGTACTATGAAACCTACGGCGCAAGCCGCGGCGGCGACGTGCTGAGCGAAAAGGAATTTGACGCATTTTATGAAAAACAGGCGGATACAGAATATTTACAGGTTCCTGTACTGGGCCGGGTCGCGGCCGGAGAGCCGCTGTTGGCGGTTGAAGAGGCGAGCGACGTGTTCCCATTACCGATGGATTTTGCATCGAACAAGGATTTGTTTATGCTGACCGTGCGGGGCGAGTCTATGATTGAGGCGGCAATCTTGGACGGCGACTATATCATTGTTGCGCGCCAGCAGACGGCGAACAACGGCGATATTGTGGTTGCACTCGTCGACGATTCTGC
>URQR01000181.1 GCA_900550065.1 uncultured Eubacteriales bacterium
CTCACGCGGGCAAATTTTCCCGCTAAGCCAAGCTCTTCCTCGTAGCCAAGCAGCTGCTTTTCCCCGCGCTTGATATTGTCGCGCACGCCCTGCCGCGTGATTCCAAGATGCTGTGCAATTTCGGAAAGTGATAAATCCTGATTATAATATAAGTCCAGCGCATCACTCTGCTTCTGTGTCAAAAGCTGCCGGTAAAAGTCCAAAAGCACACTGATGCTTAAATCTTTCCCCATCTGTTTCACTTCCCAAAACATTCGTTGTAAAGTTTTAACGCTTTACACCTTTGTTATTTTACATGAATCAAACCGCCTTGTCAAGTGTTTTTTTCAATTTTTTTACCGTCCAAAGGCCCGACACCTGTCAAGTATTCGTATATTTATCGTTCGTTTTCGTTCTCTTGTTCTTCCGACGTGCGCACCCATTCGCGGTACTCCTGCGGGGCGACGCCATACGCCGCCTTAAATACGCGTGAAAAGTAACGCGTATCGTAAAAGCCTGCGCGCAGCGCAATGTCGGACACCCGTTGCTGACCCGTTCCACCGCCTCCAAGTAGCTTTGCTGCATATTTTACGCGCAGTCCTGTCAAATATTGCGTCAGCGTCACTCCCGTTTCCTTCCGGAACAGCTTTCTAAAATAGTCGCCGCTGTAGTGAACCCCTATCGCCGCGTCCGCCGCGCGAAACTCCGGGTCGGAAAAATTAGCAATCATTGTATTTTTAACCAGCTCAATATCCTCGTTGCGCGCCTGCGGCTCAGACCAGCTTATTAAAAGGCCGTATAGCGTCTCATAGAGAGAACTGAGCAGCAGCTCGCGGGCGGCCGTACGCCCAAAGAATACCCGCAGCGTGATATTCGACACCGTTTCAAACGTTTTTTCCACATCGTCCTCGAACACAAGAACTTCGTCCTTCGCCGACGGGCTTACAAAATCCCGTACCCGCATCGCGATATGGACATAGTTTTCCGGTGCGGTATTATAATGAATCCAGCCCGGCGGTACACAAAGAATCGTTCCCGCTGTGAACGGATACGCCTTTTCCTCAACAACCACGCTCCCACTGCCGCCGCAGGCCAGAATAATTTCCCATAGGTCATGCGTGTGGACAATGCTCTTTCCCGCTTTATTGTTCCTTCTCGTTATAGAATAAAGCTGCATACCACTTCCGTCCTCTCTACCTCTTTACGTATGTCCAGTATAGCGTAAAATCGCGGTTTTGTCCACATAAATCCTCCGTTTCCGTCTTGCTGTTTCTCCTTGTTTGTGCGTATAATATAGCCATATTGCGGCAAAGGAGCATAACTATGAAAATTGCGGTTGGTATGAGAAAGGCAGAGCAGATTTATGATGCCGAATATCTGCGGTTTCTGCGCCAAATCGGCGTTACACATGTACTCGGGTTTATGCCCGACACCGATGTCCTGCCCTCGGCAAAGGATGGCTGCTGGAGCGAGGAAGACCTCAAAGCTATGGTTAAGCACTACAACGAAAATGGACTTGTGTGTGAAGCGGTTGAAAACTTTCTGCCGCGCCACTGGTACAAAATTTTGATGGATTTACCGGGCAAGGAGCAGCAGCTTGAAGCGGTCAAGCGCACGATTGCCAACATGGGTAAGGCAAAAATCCCAATTATGGGCTATAACTTTTCCGCCGGCGGCGTGATCGGCCGCCATGTACGCCCGCTCGGGCGCGGCGACGCGGTTTCCGTCGGCTACGACCCCGTCCGTCACCCCTTCGACAACTCGCCAATCCCGCGCTCTATGGCGTGGGGGCAGGTCGTCGACCCGGAAGCGCGGGGCGTCTATTCGCCGATTGGACGCGAGGAAATGCGCCAGAGGCTGTACTGGTTTTTGGAGCGGATTTTGCCGGTTTGCGCCGACGCAAACGTTCGGCTCGCCGCGCATCCGGAGGATCCGCCCGTACCGGAGCTGCGCGGAGCAGGGCGTGTGTTAATCAGTCCACAGGACTATGACGAAATGTTTACTGCCTTTCCGACGCCGTACTGCTGCGTCGAGTTTTGTCAGGGGACATTTACGGAAATGGGCGTCGATGTGTATGAAACGATTGAACACTTTGCGTCGCAGGGGCGGATTGCCTACGTCCATTTGCGCAATGTACGCGGCACCGTCCCAAGCTATGACGAAACACTCATTGACGACGGCGATGTCAATATGGCGCAGGCGCTGCTCGCGTATCAGAAAGGCGGCTATGAAGGGACGTTTATCCCGGACCACTACCCCGAGCTTGCAAGTGCGCAGGGCAGCCATGCGACCGTGGCCTACAGTATCGGCTACATTCGCGGCCTAATGAAAGCACTTGACATTCCAATCTGGGGAGAATAAAATAGGTGACATAAATGAAAGAGAGAAATGAGGGAGATATCCATGAAATACCGTAAGCTTGGAAATTCGAGCCTTGAGGTCAGCGTTGTAACGCTTGGCTGTATGACGTTCACAGGCGACAGCAACTGGGGCCCGCAGGATGAGAAGGATTCCGTCGAAACTGTGCGCGCAGCCTATGACGCGGGCATCACGTTTTATGATACGGCGGAGGGCTACGCCGACGGCATGACGGAAACGCTGCTCGGCAAGGCGCTCGGCGCGGACCGCAAGCGCGTCATGATTGCGTCAAAGGTCAGCGCGTCCAACCTAACGAAAGAAAAGCTCATTGCTTCGTGTGAGGCGAGCCTTAAGCGGCTCGGCACGGACTACTTAGACTTATATCAAATCCATTGGCCGAGCCGTGAAATCCCGATTGAAGAGACGATGGACGCGCTTCTGCGGCTAAAGGAGCAGGGTAAAATCCGCGAAATCGGCGTATCCAACTATGGCGTACTTGACTTAGATACCGTACTAACATACAACGTTGTCGTGTCCAACCAGCTCGCGTACAACATGCTGTTTCGCGGAATCGAGTACAGCGTTCTGCCGAAGTGCATGGAAAACGGTATCGGCGTTTTAACCTACAGCTCGCTCGCACAGGGGCTTTTGTCGGGTAAGTACAAGACGGCGGACGACTTTCCTGTTGGACGTGCGCGGACAAAAATCTTTTCCAAAAACCGCGAGGGTGCACGCCACGGGCTCGACGGCTGTGAAGATTTAGCCTTTGCGGCGATTGACAAAATCCGTTCCATCTGCGCCGATATCGGCGAGGACATGGCGGATGTTGCGCTTGCGTGGAGCCTTGCACAGCCCGGTATCACCAGCGTCATCGCCGGCGGGCGGACAGCGGCGCAGGCGCTGCAAAACGCAAAAGGCGCGGACATCACGCTTGCGTCCGATGTGCTCTCTGCACTAAATAAAGCGACCGAAGCGGTAAAGGCGCACCTCGGCGACGACGCCGACCCGTGGGCGTTCGGTCGGATTCGCTGATAGGACGGTAAATTGAATTACAATAGAAATAAAAACAGCCGGGCTTACACGCCCGGCTTTATTTTCGCAAAAATATAGGAATCAAATATCTTCCCGTTTTTATAAATGCTTTTGCGCAGTACGCCCTCGAGCGCAAATCCCGCCTTTTCGAGCGTACGCTGCGACGCTTTGTTGTAGGCAAACACCTCGGAGTAAATACGGACAAGGTCGAAGCGCTCAAACGCCTCGGCGCAAATCTGCGCGACCGCGCGCGGCATAATCCCGTTGCCCCAGAACGGCTCGCCAAGCCAGTAGCCGAGCTCCGCGCTCTTTTTACTCACATCGTCCTTTAATATAATCCCAATGCTCCCCACGGCGACACCGTCTATATCAATTGCATATACAAGCTGCTCTTTGCCGTTTTTTTCACTCGCATTCGTGATATACCATTTGGCATCCTCAATCGTATAAGGCTGTGGAAAGGTATTGCGAAGATTATCCGCTATTTTCTGGTTATTTGCATAGTGCGAAAGGCTTTCCGCGTCGTACAGACGCCACGGCCGCAAAATAAAGTTCATACTTCGCCCTCCCTTTTCCCGCTCCGCCGCCGGAGCTTCGGCTTTATTAAATCATAACTATCGGCAATCATGCCAAAAACAGTCTCTATTGGCATACTGCCGTCCATAATAATACTGTTCCAGTGCGTTTTATTCATGTGATACCCCGGTATCACGCTCTGATTCACATTTCGCAAAAACTCCGCCTTGACCGGCTCGCACTTTACATTGACCCAAATATTTCCCATCCGCTCAAAAATCAGCGCAAAGGTCTTTTTGTTGTAACCGTGGCGCATAACTGTCCAATTAAAGTCGTCAAATGGATAGTCCTCGTACGCGCCCGGCAGCGTCAAGCAAT
>URQR01000182.1 GCA_900550065.1 uncultured Eubacteriales bacterium
AAGAAGAGGCAGAGACGCAGCCGGAAGCAGAAGGACAGGAAACGGCTCCAGACGCTGATTCGACTGAAGAGTAAAAGTTGTAAAGAAAAAGCACAGCCTTTTGGCTGTGCTTTATTTTTGTTCAATCGGAAATTCTGCCGGGATATCAAAGTAATCGTGCTCTGCCCCAATATTACGGAATTGGGACGGGGAAACACCCTCACGGCTGCGGAACGCGGAGCAAAAGTAGCTCGTGTCATGAAAGCCCACAGCGGCAGCAACCTCTTTGACTGGAAGGTCCATGTCCGTCAGCAGCAAAAATTTCGCCTTTTGTACGCGCAGATTGATTAAATATTTAAACGGCGTTACCTGATAGGCCTGTTTAAAAAGCTTGCAGAAATAGTCAGGACATACGTTAATGCGTGCCGCCATGTCTTCGAGCGACAAATCCTTGTTATAATTCGCGTTCAGGTAAGAAATAATCGGCCCGAGGCGGTCCTTCGATTTGCTTTGTGCGTCGCCCTCCGCCCGAATCAATTCCGCCATGAGCGTGTGCAGAATTGCGGAGCACTCAATGTCGCAGTACTCGCCCTCCGCCCCGATTACGGCGAGCAGCTTGTCGAATATTTTATCTAAACAGCTAATCGTATTCTTTTTGAAAACGCCGCCCTTCGGCGATTTTAAAAATTTGAAAAAATAATCGGTCTGGTTTCCATTAAACGCAATCCAACGCAAAGCCCACGGCTGCTCGGTTGCATAGTATTCGTGCGGTACGCCTTCGGCAAAGTAAAACCCTTTTCCACTGTCAATCACGTATTCGTGCCCGTCCAGCACAAAATGTCCCCTGCCCTTGCTGCACCATGCAATCTGGTAGGCAATATAGCCGTTTTCCCGTATTTTATGGTTCTGGTTTTTCTTTTCTCCAAGACTTACGACATAGAAGGGCATTGTTTTTGTCCGGCTATTAATGGAAGGAAAGGTCATATTCTGATAAACCATACTCTGCAGCATCCCTTCTGGGTATCTTATTCCACAGTTTTATTCATCGCGCGCAACCTGTCGCCGACCGACTTTTTCAGCAATGCGTAGAACACAGAGGCAACCGGGACCGCCAAAATCATACCAAAGCCGCCCAATAAGCTGCCACCCACTAAAATAGCAAACAGCACCCAAATTCCGGGCAGACCGACGCTGCTGCCGACCACTCTCGGGTAAATAAAGTTGCCCTCAATCTGCTGGAACACAACCGCCATTACCACAAATATAATTGCCAGATTGGGGCTGACCATCAGCAGGATAAATGCGGACGGTACAGCGCCAATAATTGGGCCGAACATTGGAATCAGGCTGCATATCGCCATCAATACGGAAATCAGCGGCGCGTACGGCATGCGGAAAATACTCGTGCCAATAAAGTACATCGTCCCGAGGATAACCGCCTCTGTGAGCTGGCCCACGACAAAGCTTGTGAAAATTGAATTCGTCATATCGCCGACGCTTAAAAAGGAATCGACCTTTTTTTCGGGCAGATAGGCGTACAGCAGCCGCTTAAAGTCGAGGATTAGCTTTTCTTTGCCAATTAAAAGATAAACCGCGAAGATGAGACCCATAAAAAAGTTAAATATAGCGGAGGTGAACCCGCTTGCAAACGTAATCACGCCGGGCGACACATTTGCGAGAAAGTCCGCAGCCTTGTTAAATAAATCTTTCCAGTTAATTGCAAAAATACCTAAATCAGCCGCGTTTAGGTCGAAGTACGCGAGCACATCGTTGGTGAGCTGCTGCAAATAAGTAATATAAGACGGTATATTGCCGGACAGCACCCGCACACTTTCGGCAAGCTGCGGCCCGATAAAGAAGATTAAAGCGGTAAATACGAGAATAATCAGCAAAAACGACAGCCCGAGGCAGACGCCGCGCTTCATCTTTCGCCACAGCTTGAATTTTGGCTTGTCTAAAAAGCGGAACACATTGCTTTCGAGCTTTGTCATAATAATATTAATGACAAAAGCAATCACCAAACCGATGATAAAGGGGTTTAAAATTGCAAACACCCATCCCAAAAACGACATGGTGGCGTTCATGTTTAACAGCGCGACAATCAGCACGATTGCATATGTGATTAGAAAAATAGTGTTTCTGTTTTCCCCGCTTGTATTTTCGCTATTTGGAAGAAAGTCCTTCCTTTGCATGAAAACACCTCCCTATCTATTGTTGTATACTTTACCAAAAATATAGCATAAACGAGCGCAAGAGCTTTGCTCTTGCGTATATATCCTACCATAAGCGGGAAAAAAGGGCAACAGTCAGATAAAAAATGTCATAAACTTGCTTTTGACAGTTGAAACGATTATAATAGAATAATGAGGTGAATACAATGATATTGGTGAGCGTTGTCATGCCGACATGGCATGGAAAAACAGAGCTTATAAAGCGTGCGGTTGATTCCGTTCTGGCGCAGACATATGAAAACGTAGAGGTCGTATTGGTTGATGACAATGGGGACGAAGCTTCTGCGCCGTACCGGCTGGAAGCACAAAAGCTTGCCAAAAGCTATGACGGCAGGGTCATCTACCTTCAAAATGATAAAAATATTGGGGCAGCTTTGTCTAGGAACAACGGCATCGAGCACGCAAACGGCGAGTATATTACGTTTCTTGACGATGACGACCGCTATTTGCCGAAAAAGGTGGAAAATCAGCTTACATATATGATAGAAAATGACTTGGATATGTGCTTTACGGAGCTGCGCTTCTGTAATTACCATGATAAAACTGTGGACTATCGGGAGCATATGGGGCTGGAGGGCTTTGACCGCAGGTCGCTTCTGCGCCGCCACTTGATGCACCATATCATTGGCACACCGACATTTATGTATAAAAAACAGGCCTTATTGCAGGTAGGCGGGTTTGACGACGCAAAGGTCAGTCAAGAATGGTACCTGATGTATAAGACGATTATGACGGATGGCGTTAAGATTGGTTATTACCGGCATTGCGACGTAGTAGCTTACCGTAATCCGACGGGCGGAATTTCCGGCGGGCCGCACAAGATTGCATGGGAAAAGAAGCTGTACCAGTTTAAAAAGCAACACTTTGATTTATTGAGCAAAAAGGAGCAGCGTTACGTAACCTTTCGCTTTTATGCGGTGCTGACCGCCGCAGCGAAGCGTAACCGAAAGCTAATGCTTGCCTTTTGGTATTTGTGTATGTGCTTTTTTACGTCGCCGGGTAGTTTTTTTCACGAATTGGCGCATATGGTTCAGAAACGTAAGAAATATAAATTGAAATAGAATACAGGGGAGCGGGCAGTGTGAGCGATTTTAAAATTTGTATTGTTGGCTGTGGGTTTATGACGCAAAAGGGACATGGACCGTCTTGCGCGAAATACGCGGCGGAGCATGATGGCGTTGTACTTGCGGCGTGCTGTGATATTAATCCTGCTATGACGCAGAAGATTTGTACAGAGTTTGGATTTTTGCGCGCGTATACGGACTATATAGAAATGGTAGAATGTGAAAAGCCGGACGCGGTATTAGTTGTGACGCCGGATACGCTCACGCGCGACGTTAGTGTGGCGCTGTTAGAGCGCAAAATACCGGTTCTTTTGGAAAAGCCGCCGGGCCTGAATCGAAAGCAGGCACAGGCGATTCATGACGCATCGGTCAAAAATAATACGCCGGCCCGGGTCGCGTTTAATCGGCGTTACACCCCGCTGCTGCGCGCACTCAAGGATGAAATGGAACAAGTAGGCGAGCAAATTTTGGATATTAGCTGTATGTTTGTACGCGTGGGCCGCAAAGACCCCGACTTTTCCACAACGGCGATTCACGGAATTGACACGGTGAAGTTTTTGGCGGGCTGTGAATATGAATCGGCAAGCTTTTGCTATCAGGATATTTCTTTTGAAGAAAAACCGGTTACAAATATTTCGATGTCGGCAAAGCTTGAAAACGGCGCGTCTGCCTCGCTCACGTTTGTGCCGTGCGGCGGCTGTGTCGTGGAACGGATTACGGTGAACCTGACAGGGCATACATTTTTCTTACAGCTGCCCGTTTGGGGCGGCGTGGACGCACCGGGACGGCTTGTGTGCCTCAAAAATGGAGCTGTTTACAAAACGGTAGAAGGTGGCGCATATACGCTGCATGAATCGAACGGATACTATGATGAGAGCCGGATGTTTTTTGACGCGCTGCGCGCGGGGGAAACCGTGGGGTGCGATGTATTAAGCGGGCTTTCAA
>URQR01000183.1 GCA_900550065.1 uncultured Eubacteriales bacterium
ACGCACCGAGGGTGGGGCTTTCCCAGTCGTCCTCGACGAAGCGGATGTCATGGTGATACGGTTCGATACCGATGGCACGCAGCGAACCGAGGTAGAGCTCTTGGACGTCATCGGGCGAGGGCTTGAGGATTACCTGGAACTGGTAGTAGTGCTGCATGCGATTGGGATTCGCACCGTAGCGTCCGTCGGCTGGACGGCGGCAGGGCTGCACGTACGCGGTCTTCCAGGCTCCGGGGCCGAGCGAACGCAGAGCGGTCGCGGTATGGTAGGTGCCTGCACCCACCTCGGAGTCATAGGGCTGCAAGATGACGCAGCCCTGGTCGGCCCAGTACTGTTGCAAGGTCAGAATGATGTCTTGAAAGGTCAGCATGTTCCCCATCCAATCGTGCGTGCGACTCCAGGCGCCCCGATAGGTTCCTATAGCGTGCCGATGCGGTCGAGTGGCCAGTACCTGAGAACGGCATGTCCCGTGACGCTCTCGAGCGGAATGGCCCCGAATGCGCGGCTATCGGCGGAATTGGTGCGGTTGTCCCCCATGACCCAAACGTGGCCTTCGGGTACCGTATACGGATACGTGATTCCGGAGTTGAGGTCGTTGCTCGGCTTGCCCTGCGTGTAGGGCTCATCGAGAGGCACTCCGTCGACGTAGACGACGCCATCACGCAAATCGACCGTCTGGCCGCCCGTGGCGATGACGCGTTTGATGAGCACGCGCTCGGAATCGGCCGGGTCCTCGAAGGTGATGATGTCTCCCTGGACCGGGTCGCCAAACATGTAGCTGACCTTTTCGGAGAAGACGCGATCACCGACCTCGATGGTCTGCTCCATGGAGCCCGAGGGTATCTCGTAGGGCTGCATGACGAACCGTGTGAAGAGAGTGGCGAGGCCAATCGCCACGATGACGATGAGAAGTATCTCGATGACCAGGCGTAATGGCGAATTCTTCTTCACGTGTTCACCCCCTTGCTCGTTTGGAACGGACATGTAAGCGTATATGATAACGCGCCTTGCGCGTCATCTCAGTCAGAATCGCTGCGAATGGTATCCGCGAAGACGCGCTCATCGTCTGCCAGGTCGGCCTGCGCGAGCATGTCGTGATTTTTGCTGCGTCGCACTATGTTACGACGCGCGATAAAATGGAAACGGCGATTGGCGGAATTGAAGCGGAGCTGGAGGAACGCGTCGCATACTTTGAGAGTCAGAATAAGCTTGTCGAGGCGCAGCGTATTGCGCAGCGCACGAACTATGATATTGAGATGATGCGGGAGGTGGGCTTCTGCTCCGGTATTGAGAACTATTCGCGCCATATCAGCGGACGCGCCGCAGGAAGCGCGCCGTTTACGCTTATGGACTATTTTCCGGACGATTATCTGCTCGTAGTCGACGAGTCACATGTCACCATCCCGCAGGTGCGGGCGATGTATGCGGGCGACCGTTCGAGAAAAGAGGCGTTAGTGGAGTATGGGTTCCGGCTTCCGTCCGCATTTGACAACCGGCCGCTGTGCTTTGAGGAGTTTGAAGAGAGGATTCATCAGGTTGTGTTCGTGTCAGCAACGCCGGCACAGTACGAACGGGACCATTCAGCGCAAATTGTCGAGCAGGTGATTCGACCGACGGGCTTGCTGGACCCGGAGATTATTGTCCGTCCGGTCAAGCATCAGGTCGACGATTTGGTCAAGGAAATTAACAAACGCACCGAAAAAAAGGAACGCGTTCTTGTTACAACGCTGACGAAGCGCATGGCGGAGGACTTGACCGATTATTTGGAGGACTTAGGAATTAAGGTGCGCTATATGCACTCTGATGTGCATACGATTGAGCGTATGGAAATTATCAAGGACCTGCGTGAAGGTGTGTTCGACGTACTTGTTGGAATTAACCTTCTGCGCGAAGGGCTTGACCTTCCAGAGGTGTCGCTTGTGGCGATTTTAGACGCGGACAAGGAGGGCTTCCTGCGCAACGAAACATCACTAATTCAGACGGTGGGCCGTGCGGCGCGTAACGCAGAGGGGCAGGTCATCATGTACGCAGACCGTGTGACGGATTCGATGCAGCGCGCCATTGACGAGACAAACCGTCGCCGCAAGATACAAAAAGAATTCAACGACGAACACGGTATCGTCCCGACGACGATTAAAAAGTCGATTCGCGACGTGATTGAAGCGACAAAGCCGATTGAGGAGGAAGCAGAAAGCGTAGAGGTTAAGACGGATACAGCGAATATTGAACTGACGATTTTGAAGCTGACCGACCAAATGAATGAGGCGGCGCGGCAGCTGAACTTTGAAAAAGCGGCAAAACTGCGCGATAAAATACAACAATTGAGAAATGAGGCGTAAGTATGTTTGAACAAAAGAAAACAGACGCCGTTGTCGAATTTCTGCGCCAGCAGCTCGACCCGGTGTTTATCTACTTTGCAGACCATACGTACACGGAAAATATTTTTGACGTGGCGTATTATTCCGAGGTGGTAACGGACGAGTACACGACCTGTTTATTGGAAAATAAGCTTTCTGAAATGCTTGGTGTGGAGGTAGAACTCAACAATCTGCGCGAGTGCGACATGCAGTTTGCGGGTGAAATTATATCGGACGGCGATGTAGTTTACTGTAAAAGCGATTTGGAAAAAAGCCGGTTTTTAAACAGTATCGCGCGCGAATTTGAGTCGATGCGTATTAACCGAGCTATGCTGATTAACCGCATCAAGGAATGTGAGAGCATTTACGAACAGTAAAGAGCGAAGGAGAAGCACAATATGGCAAAAGACAGTATATTTATCAAAGGGGCAAGGGAACACAACCTGAAAAACGTAGATGTGACAATTCCGCGCGACAAGCTCGTCGTCCTTACTGGGCTGAGCGGCTCGGGCAAGTCGTCTTTAGCGTTTGATACGATTTATGCGGAGGGGCAGCGCCGTTACGTCGAGTCGCTGTCCGCGTATGCGCGCCAGTTTTTGGGCCAGATGGACAAGCCGGACGTCGACTATATCGAGGGATTGTCGCCGGCAATCAGCATCGACCAGAAAACAACGAGCAAGAATCCGCGCTCCACGGTCGGAACAGTGACAGAGGTGTACGACTACCTGCGTTTGTTATATGCCCGTATCGGGATTCCACACTGCCATATCTGTGGACGACCCATTGCGCGCCAGACCGTGGACCAGATAATTGACCAGGTTATGGCGCTGCCGTCCGGTACGAAAATGCATATCCTTGCGCCCGTTGTGCGTGCGCGCAAAGGCGAGCATCAGAAGGTATTTGACGATGCGAAGAAGTCGGGCTATGTACGCGTACGTGTTGATGGACTTGTCTATGACTTGACGGAAGTACCAGCATTGGAAAAAAACAAGAAACATAATATTGAATTAGTAATCGATCGTATGATTATGAAAGACGATATTCGCAAACGGCTCGCCGACTCACTCGAAACTGCATTAAAAATTGCGGGCGGACTGGTCATTGTAGATGTAATCGACGGCGAAGAGATGATGTTTTCTCAGAATTATGCCTGTGAACAGTGCGGCGTGAGTATGGAGGAGCTGACGCCGCGCATGTTCTCGTTTAACTCGCCGTTCGGCGCGTGCGAGGAATGCAGCGGGCTGGGCTTTATGATGAAAATTGATCCGGAGCTCGTCGTGCGCGACAAAAACAAAAGCATCAACGAGGGCGCAATCGCGGTGACAGGATGGATGGCGCCGAATATCGAGGACAGTATGGCGGCGGCGTATTACCGCGGGCTTGCGGAACACTATGGGTTTAGCCTTGATACCCCATATAAGGACTTGCCGGAAAAAATCAAAAATATTCTTTTGTACGGCAGCAAGGGAGAAAAGTTTAAGGTCGAGTTTTCCCGCAGCTATGGGCAGAGTACGTATACAACTGACTTTGAAGGGATTGTGAACAATCTTCAGCGGCGGCACAAGGAAACGACGTCCGATTGGATGCGTGCTGAGCTGGAGGGGTATATGAGCAACCATCCGTGCCCGTCGTGTCACGGGATGCGTCTAAAGCCGCAGGTTCTTGCTGTAACAGTCGGCGGGAAAAACATCAACGAAGTGACAGATTTATCCATAATAAACGCGATTGCGTTTTTTAAAGGCTTAACGCTTACGCAGAAGGAGCAGACGATTGCGGAGCAGATTTTAAAGGAAATTTTAGAACGGCTTGGCTTTCTGA
>URQR01000184.1 GCA_900550065.1 uncultured Eubacteriales bacterium
AAAACGCGATTAAGCAGTCGAGGGAAATGCACGATGTAATTTGCGCTGACTGCGGCGCGCCGACACAGGTGCCTTTTAAACCAAAGGATGACCGGCCGGTTTATTGCAGTGCATGCTTTGAAAATCACAGATAAAAATTTTACCAAAAGCTTTTATCTTATGATGAAAAGGACACATGGTACGATGTATGTAAAATACATTGTATTGTGTGTTTTTTTCTTGCTTTTCTGTAAAAAGGGTATATAATAGTATAGAATAAGGGAAAAAGATAGGTATAGAAAGTTATATAAGCGCCAAGAAGAGGAACAGGACCAATGAATTTTGACATTGTAAAAAGGCTATTGCGGAAAGCGCGGCTGTTTATCCAATATAAAATACGTATGAGCACGGCGCAGATTATTGCCGGAGGGTTTTTAATGATTATACTGGCAGGAACAATACTGCTGATGCTTCCGGCGGCGACCCGGACCGGCGTCTCGACGGGCTTTATCGACGCGCTCTTTACAGCGACATCGGCGACCTGTGTCACGGGACTTGTCGTCTTTGATACCTACAGCTACTGGAGCGTGTTTGGACAGCTTGTTATTTTGTTTATGATTCAGATTGGCGGTCTGGGCTTTATGACGATGGGGGCGGTCTTCGCGTTTGTGCTGAAAAGCAAGATTAGCTTCCGCCAGAGGCTTGTTATGAGTGAATCCATTGGGCTCGATATGACGAGCGGGGTCGTGCGTATGACACAGCATATCCTGATTGGTACGCTGATTTTTGAGTCAATCGGCGCGCTGATTTTAGCGGTACGGTTTATTCCGGAGTTTGGGCTGTGGAACGGGATTTATAAAGGCGTTTTCCATGCGGTTTCGGCTTTTTGTAATTCGGGCATGGACTTGATGGGTCAGCGGGTGGCGTTTAGCTCTTTGACGGCGTATGTCGGTGACTGGACGGTAAACCTTACGATTATGCTTTTAATTATTATTGGCGGAACAGGGTTTTACGTGTGGGAGGACATCTACCACGCAAAAAGCTACAAAGCGCTCAGCCTGCATAGTAAGATTGTACTGACCATGAATTTATTTTTAATTCTTGCGGGCGCGCTGCTGATTTTTGGGATGGATTATAATAATCCGCAAACACTCGGCCCGCTTTCACCCGCTGCAAAGGGGCTGGCCTCTTTGTTCCAGTCGGTGACGAGCCGCACGGCGGGCTTTAACACGATAGACCTTGCGTCTTTGTCCGTTGCGTCCACGTTTACGATGATTTTGCTGATGTTTATAGGCGGTGCGCCCGGCTCGACGGCAGGCGGTATCAAGACGACGACGCTTGGCCTACTGTTTTTTACGGCGGTGTCGAGCCTGCGCGGTTCAAAGGACATCAACGCCTTTTCACGGCGTATGGAGCCGATGGCTGTACGGCGCGCTATCACAATCGTTTTGATTGCTTTGACCGTTATAGCGTCGGGGATAATGCTGCTGTCCGGTACGAACCCAGAGTTGTCCTTTATTGAGGTGGTGTTTGAGGTCGTGTCCGCATTCGGTACGGTGGGGCTGTCGCTCGGCGTTACGCCGTCGCTTGGCGCGGTTTCTAAGATTGCGCTGGCGTGTATTATGTTTTTTGGCAGGGTCGGCGTTGTGACGATTATGCTGTCGCTGACAATCAAAGGCTTTCGGGCGAAAAACACCGTCCGCTATCCAGTCGGCAGGATATTGATTTAATGTATGATACTTGACGATATAGAATGAAATGATAGAGGGAGAAACAGACGATGAAACAGTCATTCGCAGTTTTAGGGCTTGGAAGCTTTGGCCAAAGTGTAGCAAAGACACTCTATTCGCTTGGTCACGAGGTACTTGCTATTGACGGGAACGAGGAAACGGTGCAGGCAATCTCGGATAGTGTGACCCACGCAATTGAGGGCGACTGCCGCGACGAGAACGTGCTGCGTGCGGTCGGTATCCGTAATTTTGATATTGTAGTCGTTGCGATTGGGCAGGATTTAGAGGCATCTATCCTAATCACGACGATTTTGAAGGAGCTGGGCGTACCCTATGTGGTTGCGAAGGCGCACAGTTTAATGCATTCGCGAATTTTAAAAAAGGTCGGCGCGGACAAGGTCGTATTCCCGGAGCTGGACATGGGTGTACGAGTGGCTAACGTCAATGTTGTCGACTTACTCTCGCTGTCGGACGGCTACAGTATTGTCGAGGTTAACTGTCCGGAAAGCTGGGTCGGTAAAAGTATGATTGCGTTAGATATCCGCGCTCGCTACGGGATTAATGTTTTAGCGGTGCGCGACGGGGACGAGATTGACGTTTCACCCGACCCGAACCGTATTTTTACAAAGGAGGATGTCGTCATTGTTATCGGTGCGAATGACGACATGAGCGGGATTAAATGATGGAAGTGATTCGGAGCAGCGCAAACAAGACATATAAGCTGATGAAATCGCTGTCGGCGAAAAAAGCGCGTAGCGAGCACGGGTGTTTTTTGGTCGAGGGGGTTAAGTCCACCTCGGAGGCAATTGATGCAGGGTCGCCGCTTCGCCTGATTGCTGTCAGCGAGAGCGCGCAGGAACGGTGCGGCGCACTCGTACGCACAGCGCAGGAAAACGGTGCGGCTGCGTATGTGTTTGACGACCGCTTGTTTCATGCGTTATGTGACACCAAAACGCCCGAGGGCATTCTCTGCGCAGCAAAGATAGCGCAAGGGCGGGAGATTATACCACAAGACGGCCTATATTTATATTGTGACCGCGTATCCGACCCGGGTAACGCCGGAACGCTGATTCGCTGTGCGGACGCGGTGGGCGCGGCGGGCGCGGCGTTTTCTGCCGGCTGTGTGGACATTTACAGCCCAAAGGTGGTCCGTGCGACGATGGGGTCGCTTTTCCATCTGCCCGTCTATGACGGCGTGGATATTGGGTTTCTTATGCAGCTGAAGCAGCGTGGCTACTGCCTTTTGGCGGGCGCGCTGACGGATACGGCGGCGGATTACCGCACGGTTTCGTACCCGGACAAAACGGTAATTATTATTGGAAACGAGGCAAACGGCGTGTCCGACGAGGTGCTTGCACTGTGCGACAGCGCAGTAATTATCCCGATTGCGGGCCGGGCGGAGTCGCTCAACGCGTCGGTTGCGGGCGCACTGCTGCTTTACGAGTGGCGGCGTAATCATACATAAGGGAGTGGAATGGATGGAGCAGGAACGGTTTGCAAAACAGCTTGCATTTTTAGTTGAAATTGATAAAATGAAGACAATTTTTCGGCGGACGCGCCTCATTACGGAAAACAGGTGCGAAAACGACGCGGAGCACTCGTGGCACTTTGCGCTCACGGCGCTGGTGCTTTTAGAGTATGCAAAGGACGAGGTAGATGTCAACCATGTACTGCGTATGGCGCTGGTGCATGACTTAGTGGAGGTGTACGCGGGCGACACGTTTGCGTACGACGAGAAAGGGTACGAGGATAAAGAGCAGCGCGAGCTTGCGGCGGCGGACAAGATTTTTGGCCTTTTACCGCGCGAGCAGGGAGCGCAGCTTCGCGCCCTTTGGGATGAGTTTGAGGCGTTTGAAACAAAAGAAGCGTGCTACGCGAATGCGATTGACCGGCTTCAGCCGTTTATCAATAATTATAAAACACAGGGCCACACGTGGCGCGAGGGCGGCGTGACGAGCGCAAAGGTTTACAAGCGCATGGACGCAATACGGCTGTACGCACCGGAGCTGTGGCCGTTTATTGTGTATGTAATTGACGACGCAATTGAAAAAGGGTATTTAAAGCCATAAGCGATATAAAAAATCCCGCATCTGCGGGATTTTTTTAAAGGTCATATTTTTTATAATTATAGTAAAATATACTTGACTTTTTATATAGTATATATTAATATATAGGCAAGAGGAAAGTTGGTGACGGCATGGCAAAAAATTTAAAATTGAAAGCGGCGCGGGCGGCACGCGATATGACGCAAAAGGAGCTGGCGGAGGCGGTTGGCGTCACGCGGCAGACAGTCAACGCAATCGAAAAGGGGGACTACAACCCGACGGTACGGCTGTGCGTCGCAATTTGTAAAGCATTGGGCAAGACGCTTGACGAGCTGTTTTGGGAAAATTGAGAGGAGTGGGACGCGGTA
>URQR01000185.1 GCA_900550065.1 uncultured Eubacteriales bacterium
GTTGTAAACGAGCGACCGTCTTTCACACATCCAGTCCCAATCGCCGCGGCCGCATTGTCACCCGCACCGGCAACAACAGGCGTCCCCGCCCGCAAACCGGTCAGTTCCGCCGCCGCAGCGCTGATCTCACCCGTAATCTCCGGACTTTCGTACACGCGCGCCATAAGCGCCTTATCAATTCCAAGTTTTTCGAGCACCTCGTCCGACCAGCAGCGGTTTTTCACATCTAACAGCTGCATCCCGCTCGCATCCGATACATCCGTCGCAAACTCGCCCGTCAGTTTGTAGCGGATGTAGTCCTTCGGCAGCAAAATATGCGCACATTTTTGATAAATCTCCGGCTCATGCTTTTGCACCCAACGAATTTTCGACGCGGTAAAGCCCGTCAGCGCCGGATTCGCCGTAATCTCGAGCAGACGCTGTGCCCCGACCAATTCCGTGATTTCTTCACACTCACGCGCGGTGCGCTGGTCGCACCAGATAATACTCCTGCGCAGCGGCTCCCCCGCCGCATCAAGCAATACAAGACCATGCATCTGCCCGCCGAGGCCGACCGCCGCAATGTCGGCGGCATCGACCGCGGACACGACGCTGCGGATGCCTTCTATCGCCGCCTTCCACCAGTCCGCCGCCTCCTGCTCGGCCCAGCCGTTTTTCGGCTGATGCGCCAAATACGCCGGCGATGCAGATGTGACGACGTTGCCGTCCGTGTCAAACAGCGCCACCTTCATCTGTGACGTACCGACATCTATTCCAAGTAAATACTGCATACGCATCCTCCACTTTATCCCTTACGCTCTGCCGAACATAATCTGGTTGACTACCGACTCTAAATACTCCTGCTTGCCGCTTGTGAGCGGTTTCACCTCGCCCATGTTTATCGCATACGCCGAAAGGCTCTCCAGCGTCGCCCTGCCCGATACGATTTCTGCCCCAATACCGCTTTCATAGCTCTGATAGCGCGTACGCACAAACTCGTCGATGCGTCCGTCTTGTATGAGCTTGTCGGCAATCAAAAGCCCTAACGCAAACGCGTCCATCCCTGCAATATACGACAGGAAAATGTCCTCCTGCGTCATAGACGCGCGCCGCGCCTTTGCGTCAAAATTCAATCCGCCGTTTGTGAAGCCGCCCGCCTTTAACACCTCGTACATACACATCGCCGTTTCGTATACATTGGTCGGAAACTGGTCCGTGTCCCACCCGAGCAGCATATCGCCCTGGTTTGCGTCGATGGAACCGAATGCGTCATTGACACGCGCATAGCGCAGCTCGTGCGCAAACGTATGCCCCGCGAGCGTCGCGTGGTTCGCTTCAATATTTAATTTAAAGTCCTTGTCGAGGCCGTACTTGCGCAAAAAGGCCAGCACCGTCGCCGCGTCGAAGTCGTACTGGTGCTTGGTCGGCTCCTTCGGCTTCGGTTCTATGTAAAAATCGCCCGTAAAGCCGTGCGCGCGCGCATATTCCACCGTCATACGCATCAGCCGCGCCATATTGTCCACTTCGAGCCCCATGTCGGTATTTAAAAGCGTTTCGTACCCCTCTCGGCCGCCCCAGAACACGTACCCGCTTCCGCCGAGCTTGATGGTAATATCGACCGCCTTTTTGATCTGTGCCGCCGCATACGCAAACACGTCCGCCTCGCACGAGGTGGCCGCACCGTGTGCGTAGCGCGGATGATTGAAGCAGTTCGCCGTCCCCCACAGCAGTTTTTTGTCGTATTGCTTCATCAAATCCTGAATCAGCGCAACAATCTCGTCCAAATTGTCGTTGCACGCACCGATGGTATCTCCCTCGGGGGCGATGTCGCGGTCATGGAAGCAAAAATAGTCAATCCCAAGCTTATCCATCAGCTCAAACGCCGCATACGCCTTATTTTTGTACAGCGCCATTGCACTGTCCGCCACACCAAAGCGCTTGTCCATCGTTCCGCGGCCGAACATATCCGTCCCGTCGCCACACAGCGTATGCCAGTAAGACATCGCAAATTTTAGCTGTTCGCGCATCGGTTTGCCGCCAATAATCCGGTCCGCATCGTAATACTTAAACGAGAACGGATTGGTTGAATCCGCCCCCTCATAGTTGATTTTTGGTATGTTTTGAAAAATCATTACCATCATCCCTTCTATTTTTAATTTTATAGTGCCATTATAGCATAATCAGCTTAGAAATCAACGTACTTTTTTGTTCCGTTCTGGACATTTTTTGCGCTTTTACAAATTATGTTTTTTTTGTTGTGGTCTATACAAATACTCCAAAATGTGATAAAATAGTCTCAAAAGCGGAGCTTTTGAGACATTGGAAAAAGTTGCTGTCGGCGCACCGCGCCTCCTCCCGCAGAGCGGGAACGCATCTTTTTCGGGTTTGCGCCGCATTTATGATAAAATAGTCTCAAAATCTTTGATTTTGGCAACATCACGCGGGCGTGACGTTAGAAGAAATCGCTGTCGGGTATTGTCCCTCCTCCCGCTGCGCGGGAACGCGTTTTCTTCGGGTTAATTTAATGTTACAATAACAGTTGGAGGAATTAAAAATGGAAAAATCAAAAGTATATTTTACAACGATGCATACGCATTTAAACGAGGGGCTTCCCGCGAAGCTGCAGCGGTTGATTAAGTCGGCAGGGATTAATAAAATAAACTTTAAAGACCACTACGCGGCAATCAAGCTCCACTTCGGCGAGCCGGGCAACCTCGCCTTTCTGCGCCCAAACTATGCCGCCGCAGTAGCGGACGTTGTGCGCGAGCTCGGCGGAAAGCCGTTTCTAACCGACTGCAACACGCTCTATGTCGGCGGACGCAAGAACGCGCTCGACCATCTCGAGTCGGCGTACAAAAACGGCTTTACGCCCTATACGACCGGATGCCATGTCATCATTGCGGACGGCCTAAAGGGAACGGACGAAGCGCTTATCCCAGTAGAGGGCGGCGAGTATGTAAAAGAAGCCAAAATCGGCCACGCAATCGCCGACGCGGATATCATCATCTCTCTGAACCACTTTAAAGGCCACGAAAACGCCGGTATGGGCGGTGCGCTCAAAAACCTCGGCATGGGATGCGGCTCACGCGCGGGTAAAATGGAAATGCACAGCGCAGGCACGCCGTATGTAGAGCAGGAGGTGTGTATCGGCTGTGGACGGTGTCACAATATCTGCGCGCACGACGCGGCGAACCTCACGAACCGGAAGGCGTCGATTGACGCAGACAAGTGTGTGGGCTGCGGACGGTGTATTGGCGTCTGTCCGACCGACGCCGTACAGCCCCAGTACGACGAAGCGTTTGACGTGATGAATAAAAAAATTGCGGAATACACAAAGGCTGTTATCGATGGGAAACCACATTTCCATATTTCGCTCGTCATCGACGTATCGCCCTACTGCGACTGCCACGCGGAAAACGACGTACCGCTCGTGCCGGACGTAGGAATGTTTGCGTCGTTCGATCCGGTTGCGCTCGATATTGCATGTGCTGACGCGGTCAACCGCCAGCCCGTTATGCGGGGCAGTATGCTCGACACAGGCTCTGACGCAGCGCACAGCGACCACTTTACGGCGGCTTTTCCCGATACAAACTGGCGCGCATGTACGGACCACGCCGCAAAAATCGGCCTCGGCAGCAAAGAATATGAGTTGATAGAAATTAAATAGAGAAAAGAGGAAAACCAATGAAGGAAACACAACATACAAAAACACTGAAGCTCTGTACGGGCGCGCTCCTGCTTGCGGCGGGAATTTTGCTCCCGCAGGTGTTCCATATGATAGGCGGGCAAGCCATGGGCGGCATGTTTTTGCCCATGCATCTCCCCGTTTTTGTCGCCGGACTCCTGCTCGGGCCGTTTTATGGCTGTGCAATCGGCGTCATTACTCCAATCATCAGCTTCTTTGTCACCACTATGCCGCCGGCGGCAAAGCTGCGGCCAGCCACCAGTGCATCAAGATACAGCCCTGTGCCGCCTACTACGATAGGAAGTTTGCCCCGGGCAAGAATATCGTCCACACAGGCGGAGGCGTCTTCCACAAAACGGGCGGCAGAGTATGTTTCCTGCGGATCAGCCACACCCACCATGTGGTGGGGCGCCAGGGCCATCT
>URQR01000186.1 GCA_900550065.1 uncultured Eubacteriales bacterium
AGCGTCCCGCTCACCCGGTCGACAAAACCAAGCGTCACACCTGCACTCTTAATCCCGACGTCCGCCGCAATGATTGTACTCTCCGCCGGCGACATGGTCACAATGCCAATCGCACTACGTGCGATGGCGCCATGCGGATTAGCGCCGCCGGCCTCGAGGCTGATTTTCTCGTAGAGCGACGCGTCCGGATTGGCGATAATATGCGCCAGCGTGACCTGCTTGCCCGGCACAAGCTCCTGTATAATTCGCATTTTTTCTTCCGTATGCTGATGAAAATCCATGCTCATCCCCCCTTTTTTCCTACAAATCCAAGATGTTTTTACCGGCCTTATCCACCAATCTGGCACCGCAGTCCAGTTTGTTCCACAACTGCCTTAAGCCGCTCCATCTGCGCCGCGTCCGGCGGCTTGATATCCTTCAGCAAATACTCTCGCCCGAGCGCGGCATACTTTCCGCTCCCGTAGCTGTGGTACGGCAGCAAATGGATTTCCTCCACGGTTTTCAGGCTCTTTGTAAAGGCCGCAATGTCGCCGATTTCCGCCTCCGTATCGTTAAAGCCCGGTATCACCGGCACACGGATAATAAGCCGCCGCGCCACCTTAGCAATCTTTTTTGCGTTTTCGAGCATTAATTCGTTCGAGCGCGAGGTAAATTCCTTGTGCTTCTGCGGATTTGTATGCTTGATATCCATTAAAAATACGTCCAAATACGGCAGTATCCGCTCAATCACGTCATAGCTCGCGCACGCGGTCGACTCGATTGCCGTTGTGAGCGAGTTTTCTTTAAATGCTTTGAGTAAGGCGTATGTAAAGTCCGGCTGGCACAGGCATTCCCCGCCCGACAGCGTCACCCCGCCGCCGCTGCGGCGGTAGTAGGGCATGTCGCGCTTCACCTGTTCGAGCACCTCAGCAACGGTCACATCGCGCCCCACTATTTTCGTCCTGCCGTCCTGTACCATTTCCTGTACTGCATATTCCTGCGATTCGGGGTTACAGCACCATTGGCAGCGCAGCGCGCAGCCCTTTAAAAACACAATTGTCCGCACGCCCGGCCCGTCGTGGACCGAGAACCGCTGGATATCAAAGATGCGCCCCTTTACCTGTAATGTATCCATATCAATTCTATCCTTTATTTAGAATCCCATCTGTTCCGTCCGGTTAATGATGTCGTCCTGGAGCGCCTTCGATAGCGTTGTGAACAGTGCGCTGTATCCCGCAACGCGCACCACAAGGCTCTTGTACTGCTCCGGGTGCTTCTGCGCGTCTAAAAGCGTTTCCCTGCTCACGACGTTGAACTGCATGTGGCTCCCCTTTTGGTCAAAGTAGCCGCGTACCAGCGCAACAAAGCTCTCAAGCCCGCCCTGCCCTGCGAGCGCGGTCGGGTGGAACTTCATATTAAACAGCGTCCCGTTCGACGGAATAAAGTGGTCGAGCTTTGCGACCGAGTTCGCCGCCGCAGTCGGCCCGTGTACATCGCGACCTGCCGCCGGCGACACACCGTCGGCAACTGGCGTGTGGGCATAGCGTCCGTCCGGGGTCGCGCCCGTCTGCCGCCCGAGCGGTACATTCGCCGATACGGGGTAGAGCCCCGCCTGGAACATCCCACCACGCGGATTTTTGTAGCGTTCGAGCGGCTTTGTATACGTATACGCCACGTCGCGCGCAAAGCGGTCTACCTCGTCGATGTCGTTACCAAACTTATCGACCTGCGCAATCAGATCGTACACCTTTTGATATGCCGCATTGTCCGCGCTTCCCTGCACCTCGCGGTACACACGCGCAACGACCTCCTCGCTCGGCGCAACGCCGTTTTTCGCCAGTTCGCGCACAATCTGCTCCGTCAGCGCGGCCGCGCTGTCCGGCTCTTCTTTTCCGAAATTATGTACCAGCGCATCTTTTAGCTGCGCCATGGCCAGCTTCTTTTCCCCATACACGAGCTTCTTGATTGCGTACAATGCGTCGGCCATATTCGCAATGCCGAAGCCCTGCGGCCCGGTAAAGTTGTAGACTGCGCCGCCCTCCTGCACGCTCTTTCCGCGCCCGATACAGTCCTCTACCATGGACGACAGAAACGGCAGCGGCGCGCGCGCCGCATGCGCTGTATCGATTGCGTTATCCGCATTGACCAGCAGTTTAATCATATAGTCCATCTGTTTTTTATACGCATCGTAAAACTCGTCAAACGTCTGCATGGCGCACACATCGCCCGTGTGAAGGCTAATCTGTTCGCCTGCGTCCATCCCGTCCGAGAACACAAGCTCGAGCGGGCGGCACATATTGAAAAACGCCGCGTCGTGCCAGCCGTCCGTCTTGCCCGCCTTCTGCGGCTCGACACAGCCGATAATGTTATAGTCGCGCGCATCCTCCATCGTGAGGCCGCGATTCAGCAGCGACGGGATAATGACCTCGTCGTTGTAGTACGCAGGCAGTCCCACGCCCGTGCGCGTCAGCTTTGCCGCCTTGATGAGAAATTCCTGCGGTGTGGTCGCATGGACGCGCACCGACAGCGACGGCTGCGGAAGCTGTACGTGCATGGACGCTTCGATACACATAAACGACAAATCGTTCGTTGCGTCGCGCCCGTCTGGCGTCTGTCCGCCGGCAATCAGGTTTTGAAACAAACTGTAGCCCGCAAATCCCTCCGCCGACACCGCGTCGCGCGCTTTGTTGAGGTCGTTTAATTTCACCCAGATACAGTCGATCAGCTCCTGCGCCGCCTCATAGGTCAGAACGCCGCTTTTGATGTCCTGTTCAAAATACGGGTACATATACTGGTCAAACCGCCCCGGCGAAATCGAGTGCCCGCTCGACTCCATCTGAATCAGCATCTGCACAAACCAGAACGACTGGCACGCCTCATAGAACGAGCGTGCGCCGTTTTCCGGCACATGGCCGCAGTTTTGCGCAATCTGCAAAAGCTCCTGCCTGCGCTTCGCATCCGTTTCGCACGCTGCCAATTCCTGCGCCAGCGCGCTGTACCGCTTCGCGTATACAATTGCCGCCTCACAGCTCAGAATCACAGCATTTAAGAAGTGGTGCCGCGTCGCATAATCCGCCTCCGCTACGTCGCAGGCTTCCAGCGCGGCCCGCGCCTCTGCGATAATCCCCTTGTAGCCGATTTTCAGCACCTTCGCGTAATCGACCGTCACGTGGCCAATGCCATTGTAAAAGTAGTTGCCCGGCGTAAAGATATTGTGGTCGATAGCCCGCTGCGCCTCCGGAGCCATGAACTGCGTCGCAAGCTCGCTCGTCGTTTTCCCCTTCCAATAGGGATACACTGCGCGCAGCGTACGCTTTGTTTCCTCCGAGATATAGAACGGGTCTGCGCTCCGTGTCGCAATCGTATCAAACTCGCCCTCAAGCCATTCGTACGAGAACTCCGGGAACACCTGGCACCCGCGCGGCGCTTTTGTTGCGCTCCCGACAATCAGCTCCCAGTCGCGGATGGTAATGGGGATGTGCTTGCAAATATGATAAAACGCCTTTGCGCGGCGGGTGATGGTCGGCTCGCCCTCTGTTTCGCGGTAGCTTTCCGTCAATAAAACCGCACGGTCGGCCTCAATCTCCGGCATATTTTTGTAAAGCGTGTCAATCAGCGCGCCAATGCGCGGGCTTTTCTCGATTGACTGTGTGTAATAGGATTTCATGGTATCATCCCTCAATTCACGTGGTATTTCATGTGTTTGCATCCGTTTTTCTTTGATTATATAGCAAAACACAGAAAAAGTCAATTCTTTTTCTGTGTTTTTGTTTGATTCTTATTTATTTCTATGTTTCTTCTGATATTGCAAGGGCGATATCCCCATAACAGCCTTGAACTGTTTACAAAAGTGGTTTGACGAGGAAAACCCGCATGCCTCCGCTGTCGCAGTTACATTCATCCCCCCTTGCGCAAGCAAATGCGCAGCGTTTTTCAGCCGGACCGTACCCAAATATTCCACATACGTAAAACCTGTCACTTGTTTAAACAGACGCGAAAAATGCGACGACGACACAAATACCCGGCGACACAGCAAGTCGCGGTCAATCTCTT
>URQR01000187.1 GCA_900550065.1 uncultured Eubacteriales bacterium
CTTTTGTACGCCGCAGCCAAGCACGTTCGTAACAGTCATCCCTGTTACGCCAATATTGTTCATCGCTTCCTTCAACGCTTCAAACATACTCTGCTTCGCCACAATCGCAATCTTCGTGAGCTTTACATCGGACGCGGACGCCGTTCCCTCCGGTGCACTCCGAAGCTCAACCGGAACCGCCTGTTCAACCGGCACGGGGTCTTTTGCCAGCTTCACAGCCGGCGCAGGAACAGTCAAATCGGCCGCAGGCATAAAGTCCGCATAACTGCTGACAAGACCGTGCTCCGTGCTGTCAAGCCCCGCGATTTCCTCCTCTGCCGATACGCGCAGGCCAATCGTGTGCTTAATCGCGAAAAACACAATCGTCATCGTCACAGCAACCCATGCGATTACCGCCGCTACACCGAGCGCCTGTACGCCGAGGAGCGTAAAGCCGCCGCCATAGAATAAGCCCGCTGTCTCTGTGCTGTAGCCGGTCGAGAACAAACCGACAAGCAATGTTCCCACCGCGCCGCACATACCGTGTACGCCGACCGCACCGACCGGATCGTCGATATGGAGCTTTTTGTCCACAAACTCAATTCCAAATACAACTACAAACGCAGCAATTAGCCCTATTATTGCAGCGCCCATCGGGTCTACTGTGTCACAGCCCGCTGTAATTGCGACAAGGCCCGCCAGAGAGCCATTAAGCGTCATGGATACATCCGGCTTTTTATACCGTATCCATGTAATCAGCATGGTTGCAATAGTTGCAACCGCCGCCGCAAGGTTCGTCGTTACAAAGATGCTCGCCGTCCAGCCCGTTGTATTGACCGCCTCAAAAATGTTGGACGCGCCTTCTACCGGAGCAAGGTTCGTCATAGAAACCGACGAGCCGCCGTTAAATCCGAACCAGCAGAACCACAGAATAAACACGCCGAGCGCGCCAAGCGTCAGACTGTGGCCCGGAATTGCCTTTGGCTTACCGTTTTTGTCGTACTTTCCAACCCCCTGGCCGAGAATTGCCGCGCCAACCAGCGCCGCAACACCGCCGACCATATGTACCGCCGTCGAACCGGCAAAATCATGGAAGCCGAGCTGTGAGAGCCAGCCGCCGCCCCAAATCCAATGTCCGGAAACCGGGTAGACAATCAGGCTGATTAAAAAGCTGTATAAGCAATACGAACTAAATTTTGTACGCTCCGCCATTGCACCGGATACGATTGTCGCCGCCGTCGCACAGAACACTGTCTGAAAAATCAGCGTCGCAAAGTCAAAGCCGCCATTAGGCGTTACAAACATATCATCAAAACCCGGTATGCCAAACAGCCCCGCGACCGACGGGCCAAACATGATACCGAAACCGACGAGCCAGTAGGTCGGCGTGCCAATAGCAAAGTCCATCAGGTTCTTCATAATAATATTGCCTGCGTTTTTCGCCCTTGTAAAGCCCGTTTCCACCATAGCAAAACCTGCCTGCATAAAAAATACAAGAGCAGCGCCCAGCAGAATCCAAATCGTGTCGACCGCCGGGCTGAATACGTTAAACAGATTCAGGGCGTCGCCCGTTAATGTAATTGTTTCCGGCATAGTAATTCCTCCCTAAAAATATAATATCTATTTAAAAACTGCCGCCGTTTCCGGCCTGTCCCATACATGTAAAAAGGCGTGTACTCCAGACATTTTTCAGTGTCTGAAATACACGCCTTTGTGTATGGATGTGATGCAGTTTGCGTTTTTTATACCCCGAACAGCAAATCGCCATAGGTCGGGTACGGCCAGTAGTTTGCGCCAACCAGCGTCTCAATTTCGTCCGCCACAGCGCGCAGCTCCTGCATTGCCGTCAGGACATAATCCTTGTAGTACGTCGCCGTCTGCGCCGCCTCGGTATAATCCTTTACGCCAATGAGCGCACTCTCGAGCGCCTCTGTCTTTTTGTACAGACTTGCGCTCAGCGCGGACAGCTTCGTAACAAGCGCCTCCTCCGCCTCGCAGGTGATTGCGCCCGACAACGCCTTTTTGTTAACGGCCGTTTCCGTTAAATCCTTCGTATATGCCATCGCCGCCGGAAGGATATCCTTGCGCGCCATGTCAATCATCGTAAGCGCTTCAATGTTGATAACCTTGCTGTAGTTCTCCAGCATGATTTCACAGCGGGAGCGAACCTCCGCCTCTGTAAAGATACCATGCTTTTCAAACAGTTCGATATTTTTGTCGGCTACAAAGTACGGCAGCGCGTCCGGCGTCGTCTTGAGGTTTAACAGTCCGCGTTTTTCCGCCTCAGCTACCCACTCGTCCGAGTAGTTGTTGCCGTTGAAAATAATTCGCTTATGCGCTTTGATTGTCTTTTTAATCAGCTCGTTTAACGCCTTTTCAAAGTCGTCCGCCTGTTCAAGCACTTCGGCAAACTGCTCTAACTCCTCCGCCACAATCGTATTGAGCAGAATATTCGGACCCGCAACCGAGAAGGTCGAACCGAGCATCCGGAACTCAAACTTGTTGCCTGTAAACGCAAACGGTGACGTACGGTTCCGGTCTGTCGTATCCTTTGTAAAGTTTGGCAGCGAGTTGACCCCTGTTTCCATTATCGAGCGTTCTTTTTTCGCATAGGCGCTCCCATGCTCAATCGCGTCGAGAATTTCCTCTAACTCGTCGCCGATAAACATCGACACAATCGCCGGCGGCGCCTCGTTCGCGCCGAGACGGTGGTCGTTGCCCGCATTTGCCACCGAAAGCCGCAGTAAATCCTGATATTCGTCGACTGCCTTTACTACAGCCATTAAAAACAATAAAAACTGTCCATTCTCATGCGGCGTTTTGCCCGGTTCGAGCAGGTTTTCGCCGTCGTCCGTCGACAAAGACCAGTTGTTGTGTTTGCCGCTGCCGTTTACGCCCGCAAAAGGTTTTTCGTGCAGCAGGCACACCAGCCCATGCCGGAGCGCAACCTTTTTCATTACTTCCATCGTAAGCTGGTTATGGTCGGTAGCAACGTTTGTCGTTCCAAAGATAGGCGCCAGCTCATGCTGTGCAGGAGCAACCTCGTTGTGCTTCGTCTTAGCAAAAATACCAAGTTTCCAAAGCTCCTCGTCCAGCTCTTTCATGTACGCCACAACGCGCGGCTTAATCGCACCGAAGTAGTGGTCCTCTAACTCCTGCCCTTTCGGCGCTTTCGCACCGAAGAGCGTCCGGCCCGTAAAAATCAAATCCTTACGCTGGTCATACATCTTTTTATCGACCAAAAAGTACTCCTGCTCCGGGCCAACCGTTGTGACAACGTGTTTTGCGGTCGTGTTACCGAACAGCTTAAGCAGCCGCATCGCCTGCTTGTCGATTTCCTCCATCGACTTTAAAAGCGGTGTCTTTTTATCAAGCACCTCGCCGCTGTACGAGCAAAACGCGGTCGGGATGCAAAGGGTTCCATCCTTTATAAATGCATAGGAGGTCGGGTCCCATGCGGTATACCCTCTCGCCTCGAACGTCGCCCGCAGACCGCCCGACGGGAAAGAGGACGCATCCGGCTCGCCTTTTATCAGCTCTTTTCCGGAAAACTCCATGATGACCGAATCGTCGCCGTCCGGCGTAATAAAGCTGTCGTGCTTCTCCGCCGTGATGCCCGTCATCGGCTGGAACCAGTGCGTATAGTGTGTCGCGCCTTTTTCCACGGCCCAGTCCTTCATCGCATTCGCAACGACATTTGCAACGCCAATCTCAAGGTTTTTTCCTTCCTTGATTGTCTTTTGCAGCTCCTTGTACGTCGCCTTAGGCAATCTCTCGCGCATGACCTTGTCATTGAATACCATGCTGCCGAAAAGTTCCGGTATGTTACTCATAAGAAGACCTCCCTATTCACTCTTTCATAATACTTGTAGACAGCGCCGGTTACACAATCCGCCTTATTTTTTTCTCTTTACGCGGCAATACCTTATGTAAAAAAAGAAAGCACTGTGAGAACTAAGCTCACAGCGCCTTTGCTGTTTACAATTGCAAGTATACACCACTTTTTCTTCCGTGTCAATACCTTT
>URQR01000188.1 GCA_900550065.1 uncultured Eubacteriales bacterium
AAGATGCTTACCGTATATTATGCAGTGCAAAGAAATTGTATATGCATATGGATGACTATATTGCGTCGGCCGGCATACAGAAAGCGGCCGGTAAAGCGGCGCTAAGCTCTGTGCTGCGGCGGTTGAATAAAATGTATTGCATCGCACCGGCGCTGAACACAAGGGTGCTGCGCGACGCATATATCCGGCGCTTGCTGCAATGTGAACTTGATGCTTTGACGGTTTGCAGGATTGCGGGGCTTAGCGTAGGCGAGCTGCAAAAGCGATATGGACAGTATATTAAAGATGATGGAGATAAGATTAGCCGTATACAGAAGTTTAAGACGGCGGTAGGTATTGATGCGGTCCAAAAAGCGCAGCCCCGTATGAATTTACTGATTCTTGGCGCGGGCGACCACGGGCACGCCGTTATGGAAACTGCCGCCGCAAAAAAGATATTTGAAAAAATTAGTTTTCTGGATGATAATACGGAAATTGAGGAGGCGATTGGAACCTGTATTAATTTTGAATACTTTAGAGATGAATATCCGATGGCGTTTCCGGCGTTCGGTAACAACGAGCTGAGAAAGCATTGGATTGAAAAACTAACTGCGGCCGGATTTATTATACCGACGCTGGTGCATCCGGAGGCTTATATCGCCCCGAGCGCGCGCATTGGAGAGGCGGTCATTATTGAGGCAAAAGCAACAGTGAGCACAAATGTGCAAATCGCGAAAGGATGTATTATCAGCAGCAATGCAATTGTGGATATGTCCGCAGTTGTAAATGAATATAGCTTTGTCGGCTGCGGGGCGACTGTGGGACGGCAGAGCTATGTGCCGGACGGGGCTGTTGTCGGAAAATATAATTGGACAGACAAATAAATTACAATGGCTGTCAATTACGATGAAATATGTTGGGAGGAAAAGAAAATGACGGATAAAGAATTAGACATGCTTGATGACAGCGGGCTGGATATAGTTAATTTTCTTCAAATATTGTGGAAACACAAAGTGGTTATTATCGCATTAGTGGTTGCATCATCCTTGCTGATGTTTATTAAAACGATGGTTTTTACAGAAAACACCTATACTTCTTATGGTGTGCTGCATATCAGCAATAAAAAGGAAGAAACCAATGGAACAGCAGCGATACAGAAAAATGACATCGAAACTTCGAAAACGTTAAGCACCACGTATATAGAGATTTTAAAGACGAGAGTCTTTTTGAAAGAAGTCAGCGACGCGGTAGGCGGGAAATATTCAAGCGGACAAATAGGCGCTATGCTGAATATTTCTACGGTAAACAATACGGAATTGCTTAAGATCTCTGTCACAACGGGCAATCCGTCTGAATCACTTTTAATTGCAGAGGCAATTATGGATAAGGCGCCAAACAAGCTTATGAGCGTTTATAAAACCGGTGAAGTTGAAATCGTTGATCCGCCTGTTTATTCTGAAAGCGCCGACGGGAAGGGGTATACGAAAAATATAGCAATCGGGTTTGTTTTAGGTCTGCTGGCGGGCGCTGTTTACGCTTTTATTTATGAGTTTTTGGACAAGAAGGTTCACAAAAGCGAGGACGTTGCAAAGCGTTATAACATTTCTATATTGGGTGAAACTGCTCAAAACGTAAAGAAAACAAAAAAATGGGGAAGAAACAGTGATAAACCGAATGATGAGATTAAAAAAATAATCAATAGCGACACGGACTTTGACACAGTAGAAACGTATAAATCTATTCGTACGAATATTATGTTTTCGATGCCGAAACAGGATTTAGGACGGGCAGTTATTGTAACGAGTGCCTCGCCGGGTGAGGGGAAAACAACAACGGTGATAAACCTTGCTATTACGTTTGCACAGACGGGCGCTAAAGTTCTTATCATTGACTGCGATTTAAGAAGGTCGAGAATCCATAGATATTTGCAGATAGAACGTAATGACGGCGTAACAAATGTTGTCTGCGGTTATACAGAGCTTGAGAAAACGATTCGAAAAAATGTTAGAGAAAACTTAGACTGCTTGACAGCCGGTGAAATTCCTCCCAACCCGGCGGAGCTGTTACAAACAAAAGAGTTTCAGGATATGATTTCCCAGCTGCAAAAGGAATACGATTATATATTTATTGATACGCCCCCAATTACGGTAGTAACTGACGCGGCAATTCTTACAAAGCTGTGCGCCGGCGTGATTGTAGTTGCGCGAAACGAAATGACAACATATGATTTGCTCGATGCGGCGATAGGAGAGGTTAAGAATACCGGAGCAAAGATTTTAGGCGCGATCGTTCACGACTGTAACGATAAGTATAAAAAATATGGATATTACAAATCGGGAAAATACGGCGGCAGATATAAATATAAGTACAAGTATGATTACCGATATGGGGATGATGGGAGAAGAAGTGGTGCTTTATGATTGATTTACACGCACATTATTTGCCGGAAATGGATGACGGTGCAAAAAATGCAGCAGAAAGCCTTGAAATGCTGAAGAATTCTTTTTCACAAGGGGTAAGCGTGTGTGTCGCTACGCCGCATTCTGTGATTCATTGTGAAGAAGATATCGAGGAGTTTATCAAAAAAAGAGCGTCTTCTTATCAAAGGCTTATTGATGCAGCAACGCCAGAGAACTGTAAAGTCCCGAAGCTGATTTTAGGCACGGAATTATATCTTGACCATAACATCAATCAATATCACGGAATTGAAAAGCTTTGTATTGAGAAAACCAACGCATTACTTATGGAATTTCCGATTGAAAGAGGACTCCCAAAATATGCGGAGGAATGGATATATACTTTGAACTGTAAAGGCATTGTTCCGATTATAGCCCACATAGACCGCTATCCTTTCTGGGAAAAGATGCTAAAAGAGTTTCAAGAACTGCGTGTAAATTATCAGATTAATGCTTCAAGGTTTTTGACTTTACAAGGGCGAAGCTTGATTAGAAAAATAATGAAATATGATAACCGATATATTATATCAAGCGATATGCACAATACTGACACACGGAAATGTTATATGCAGCCGGCGTATGAAAAAGCAGTGAAGATGTATAAGAATAAAGCAAATGAACTGTTTGAGAGCAATGCAAACAGCATTTTAGAGCGGCAAAAAGCATTATTTGAGCAAGGAGATTATAACTATGGCAGATAAGATTTGTTTGGCATCCCCCAATATGTGCGGCGAGGAAATGAAATATATTCAAAAAGCGTTTGATACGAACTGGATTGCTCCGCTGGGCGAAAATGTGAATGAATTTGAAAAAACTGTTGCTGGCTATGTCGGCGTAAAGAGCGCGGTCGCGATGGCCTCTGGTACGTCTGCAATACATATGGCACTGAAAGCTGTTGGCGTTGAAGAAAATGATATTGTTTTTTGTTCTGCGCTGACTTTTTCAGCGAGTACAAATCCGATTAGATATGAAAAAGGTATTCCTGTGCTGATTGACAGTGAACCGAAAAACTGGAACATGAGTCCGAATGCACTCAGAAAAGCTTTGCGGCGGTATATGCCGAAAGCTGTAATATGCGTGAATCTTTACGGACAGGCAGCAGATTATGACGAAATCTGTTCGATTTGTGCCGAATACGGTGTACCGCTTATTGAAGATGCGGCGGAGAGTCTAGGCGCCACATATAGGGGGAAACAGACGGGCACATTCGGAAAGTACGGCATTTTTTCCTTCAATGGAAATAAAATTATCACCACGTCGGGCGGCGGTATTCTTATGTACGATGATGAAGAAAAAATGAAGAAAGTACTTTATTGGATTACACAGGCAAGGGAGCCGGCTCCGTGGTATCAGCATACGGAACTCGGTTATAACTACCGTATGAGCAATGTGCTTGCCGGAATTGGAATTGGACAGATGGCGGCGCTGAACACAAGAGTTGACCAAAAACAAGCAATCTACGAAAGATATAAAAACGCTTTTTCTGATATTGACGAGATAGAAATGATGCCTATTTGTGACTACGGTAAGCCAAATTATTGGCTTTCGTGCATTACGAT
>URQR01000189.1 GCA_900550065.1 uncultured Eubacteriales bacterium
CAGGAGCAGGTGGACAAGCTGGACCTGAAGGACGACGTGCTCTGCCGGGCCAACGGCTTCTATACCTACTTTGCCGCCGATATCGCCTACCACCGCAACAAGCTGGAGGTGCGGGGGTTTGACAAGGCCATCAACATCTGGGGCGCCGACCACCACGGCCATGTGGCCCGGCTCCAGGCCGCCCTGGACGGGCTGGGCCTGGACGGCTCCCACCGGCTGGTGGTGGTGCTGATGCAACTGGTCAACCTGATGCAGGACGGCAAGCCGGTGCGGATGTCCAAGCGCTCCGGCAAGGCGATCGCCCTCCACGACCTGCTGGACGAGATCTCAGTGGACGCGGCCCGGTACTTCTTCAACTCCCGGGCCGCCACCACTCCGCTGGACTTTGACCTGGACCTGGCGGTGCGGGAGGACAGCGAGAACCCGGTGTATTATGTCCAGTATGCGCATGCGCGGATGTGCAGTATTCTCTCCCTTCTAAAGGAAGAGGGTGTAGAGGTGAAACCGGCGGACGAGCTTGATTTGTCGCTGCTCAAAGAGGAACAGGAAAAGGAGCTTTTGAAAAAACTTTGCGACCTGCCGGAGGAAATTAAGACGGCGGCGCTCACGTATGAGCCAAGCCGGCTGACGCGCTATTGTATTGATCTTGCGGCGATGTTCCATACGTTTTACAGCCACTGTCATGTGCGCCAAGACAATAAAGCGTTGATGGACGTACGGTTAAAGCTTGTTGACAGTGTGCGTATCGTACTGGAAAATGTGCTTTCTATGCTTTCTATCAGCGCGCCGGAAAGAATGTAGTAAAGACAATTATATAAAATTTAAACAAAGACCAGAAACGGGGTGTAACAGATGAAAATTACAAAAAGGCTTTTGGCAGCGGCGCTGGCCCTGATGATTTTGATTACGGTTCCGGCGTTAGCGGAGGACAATTTAAAGTATTTGCCGGAGTCGGAAGAGGCGGCGTTCTTTAATATGGTGGCCTCTGATTTGGTGAATTTGTACCAGTTCGATATCACAAAGGACCAATTGCTGACAAGGACGCTGACAAACCTGCTCAACAATGACCCGGACGCGCTTGACACGTTTTTGCGCGCGCTGTTTAACAGTCTTGACCCGTACAGCGAGTTTTACACGCCGGAGGAATATAAGCAATTGATGCAGTCGATTGAGAATGTGACGGGCGGTATCGGCGTACAGATGACAAAAGGCGAGCAGTATGTCGAGATTGTAAATGTGCTTGATAGTTCTCCCGCGCTTGCGGCTGGGGTCAAGGTTGGCGACAAGATTGTAAAGGTCGACGGAGAGAACATGTTTGGGAAAGGCACCGACTACTTGGGCGGTAAGGTCAAGGGTGAGATTGGGACACAGGTTGTGCTTACGCTTTTGCGCGGCAATGATGAAATTGAGGTCACGGTAACGCGCGGCGAGCTTGTCGATAGGACGGTTGAATCCGGCCTTGTCAGCGACGAAGTTGGATATTTATATATTATTAGTTTCTCAAGCGCGACCGAGGGAGAAGTGAAGGCGGCGCTTGCGGCGTTTGACGAACTTGGCGTAAAAAAGATTATCCTTGATTTGCGCAATAACCCAGGCGGCTATGTGGACGCGGCGGTCAACATTGCAAAAAGCTTTGTGCCAGAAGGGATTATTGCGTCGCATTATACGAAATATACCGACTCGACAGAGGAGTACCGTTCCGAATTAAAAGAAACGAAGTATGAGCTTGTAACGCTGGTGAACGAGTATACCGCCAGCGCGGCAGAGCTTTTGGCCAGCGCGCTGCAGGAATCCGGCGCGTCTGAGCTGATAGGCCGTCAGACGTATGGAAAAGCGGTAACGCAGGCGGTGTTTGGCTTATACGGCGGCAGGATGTGTAAGGTAACATCGGGGGAATACATTACGAGAAACGGCAATAAGATTAACAATATTGGTATTGTTCCGGATATTACAGTCGATAACCGCGTGGTAACCTTTGAACAGACGAGCGCCGGAAAAATGAAATATGCGCCGTCTTACAGGGAAGGGGACAGCGATGAAGGCGTATATCTGGCGAAGCTCCGGCTAAATGTTCTCGGCTATGATGTAGGCGTCCGCAATAATGAGTATGATGAGACAATGAAGTATGCGGTCATGGCATATCAGGAGGATGCAGGGCTTGAAGCGACCGGTGTGCTCGACATCAGCACACAGATTTGTATGGAGAACGATGCGAGCGGGGAAAAGGTCTTGATTGACAGTCAGGCGGCAAAAGCGTTTGAGTATTTTGGCCTTACATATAGTGGATTACGGGTAGGTCAGGACTAATAAATAATAAATACAAAAAAACAGCATGGGTATGTGCCATGCTGTTTTTTTATTTATATGCTTAGTTAATCACGATTACATCATTTGGCTTTGGCGTCGACGGTGTATGGGTCGGTGGAATTGTAACCGGTGAATTGGATGGGATTGGTATCGTTGTATTGGTTGGAGGAGGTGTTGGCGTATGGGTTGGCGTACCACCGTTCCCCGACGGCGTAGCAGTCGGCGACTCCGGCCCCTCCGGTGCTTCTGGGTTTTCGTTTGGCTCGCCGCTCGGCGTTGGTGTTGGCGTCGCACCATGTCCCGGGCAATACGCAGTCGGGCCTTTTCCCGCTTTAAAATACTCCGTAATCGTCGTACAATTTGTTGTTGCAAGCTTGCCCGTTACGGAGCAAACCTTTGCTTCTTCTATTGTGGAGGGGATTTCAAAATCCTTTGCCGGCAAGTTTTTATTGATTGCATCCATCACCTTTTTCCATACAGGCATGCACGGATGATACGACAAAAACTCGAGCGATTTCGGCTGGTCGTAGCCATACCACACAACGCCGACATAATAGGGCGTAAAGCCCGCAAACCAACGGTCATTCTGGTCGTCGGTCGTACCGGTTTTGCCGCCGGCAGGCATATTTACGCTAAGCTTTGCCGCAGTACCGGTTCCGTCCTTGATAACGCTTTGCAGCATAGAGTTTACAAGAAACGCAGTTGATTCGCTCATTGCAACCGTTGGGGCGGCTTTATTTTCCAGCACGGTTTCTCCGTCTCCGTTGACAACCTTTGTATAGGTGTGCGGCTTGTTATACAGCCCATTATTGGCAAATGTTGCGTACGCTGCCGCTATTTCCGTTGCGCTCAGCCCGTCGGTAAGGCCGCCGAGCGCGAGGGAACTGAGGTTTTTGTCGGTATATTTTTTGCCGTCGCGCGTTTCATTGCTGACAAGAGAGGTGAAGCCCAACTTTTTCGTCATGAAATCAAACGAATAGTCGACGCCGACATCCTGCAATACGCGGATTGCAGGCGTATTCATAGACTCCTTGAGCGCGTTGCGCGCTGTGACGCTGCCCTTGTAGCCTTTATAATAGTTGGTCGGCTTCCAGCCGTCAATATCAATCGGTGCGTCTTCTACGATGGTCGTCGGCATAATTTTCCCCTGCTCGATCGCGGGCGCGTAGACAGAAAGCGGCTTGATTGTGGAGCCCGGCTGGCGGTACGACATAGAGGCGCGGTTTAAAATACGGTCGCCGCTCTTTTTCCCGATTCCGCCAACCGTTCCAACAACACCGCCGGTGGACGGGTCTAACACGACCATAGCCGACTGCGGCGTTACCTCGCCGGACACCTTCGGGAAGTTTGCCTTGTTTTCATAAACTTCCTCCATGACTTTCTGCACTTCAGGGTCGATTGTTGCATAGATTTTTAAACCGCCGTTATACACCGTCTTTTCCGCAAAATCCGCCGAATATCCCTTTTCCTTCTGTAAATCGCGGATTAGGTCGTTAATGAGCTGGTCGATAAAATACGATTGTACGTGGTCGGAGCCCTTAATTTTATGGTCTTGGAAGTCGAGTTCCTCCGCAATGGCGCTGTCGTATTCCTCCTGCGAAATTTTCTCCAGTTCCAGCATCTTGTTGAGTACTAAGCGCTGCTTTTCAATATTTTTATCCGGGTTTACAAGCGGGTCATAGCGC
>URQR01000190.1 GCA_900550065.1 uncultured Eubacteriales bacterium
ATCGGAAACGTCTACAAAATCAGATACAATTGTCGTATCCTCCGCCTCAAAGCGGGCAATTCCATCTTTTACATCAAATGTAGCCACCTTGCCGGACGGCTTCGGCGTTGTGCTGGGCCGCGGCGTCGCACCCGCGATTCCAAGCTTGGAATCGTCGGGTACATAACTCGCGTCATTTGTAATGATAAAGCGGTCTAAAACAATTGCGTATTGCTGCCGCCGCCGTATCCTTATTGATACTTTCTCTCCGTCCTTCGCCGTCGTCACCGTAGCAAGACTCATCCAAACCGGCTCCTCCGGCGTAGCCTTGAGCATCGTAATGGCATAAGCGCCGTTCTGTACGGACAAAAACACATTTTGTCCCGACATGTTCGCCGTTTCAGCCGTATGGCGCATCCAAATCGTGTAGGTACCCGCTTTATCCGCTGTGAAGGACAGGTCAAGGTGCGCCGGATCGGACACAGCAGGTTCTGTTTTGTCTTCATTTACAACTTCTATGCCGTAGGAGTTAGAAAAAATCTTATTTTTTTCTGTCTTTTTCATAAAATTTTTGTCAAAACTCAAATCTTCGGCTTCCACGTCCAAAAAACCGTTTTTCGTAGTCATGTCCAGCGCTGCAAATACAAAATTTGTTCCAATGGAACTCAAAAGCATTACAACCGTCAAAATACCACATAAAATCTTCTTCATACGCCTGCCCCCCTTTTCATTCAGCAAATCTGCTTACTCAGACAATTTCAGGTTCTCAACCCAGAAGCTTCCCGCAACATCAACCTCTGTTGCTAAAATCAAATCGCCGATATTATTAATCTCAGCCGCATTCGTACGGAACGCAACATCCTTTGCAACCTGCTTTTCCGCGCCCTTTGTCGGGTGGGTCGGCGTCATCCAAACACTGTACGTCTTTTTCGACGCGTCCATCTCGACCTTAAAGTGGAAGCGGAAGTTCGGCGCAAATTCGTAACCGGTATATTCATATTTTGAACCGTTACGGATATTAATCTTAGAGCCGGAGCACTGAATCATTACATTCGTATTCCCCCAAATGCGGTCTGTCGCGCCCTGCTCATCAAACATTACAACACCGTTGAAGCTGCCGTCCGTATCCGGGCCGAACACGAGGTCGAACTCTGCCGTTACCTTGCCGGTGTATTTCTTTCCAAGGTCAAAGTAGGAACTGTCGGCAAATTTGTCGCCAAGCGATTCGCTCGACTCATACGCGCCCGCCGGCGGCTCTGTGATGCCGTTATACGGCTCAACCACTAACGTCGGCTTTGTTGCAATCGTAATATCCTCATTGCCCATGTTATGGAAGTTAACCCACAAATCCTTGCCGACCATATAGCCTAAGCCGAAACTCGACTCATACTCAACGCTGCTCTTGCTGCCGTTCGAGTAGCCCTGGTAGCCCTGCTGCGACTTAAAGATAAAGTCTGTATTTCCGACATACATTCTCGTATCCTGTAATTTCTGGTCATCACTCTGCGAATCCCATGCGCCGAACATCTTCATATTTGCCAGCACCGGCATAATTACCATGAAGCTGTCGAAGCAGTAGCCCGCCTTGCTGCGGATACCGTAGCCGTCGCCGGCTGCAAACTCATACATCATACCTTCATAGCCCAGCATCGGCGAGCTCTCGCCGGTTACGATATAGCAGTCCGTTCCAAAGCCATTTACAACTGTTCCCTTATAGGTTGCCTCAAGCAGTTTTACATAAATACCTTCCAAATCGTTAAGGCCGAGGCCCTTATACTTAAACGGAATTTTAACGCCCTTGCCTTCGCCGGCAGAATCGCCCGGCTTCTGGTCATTGATGCCCTGGTTGCCCACCAATACCGCTTTGCCGCCGTTTTCCATCAAGTCCTTGCCCGCGTTTGACCATGCGCCGATGATATTCGTAAAGCCATATTCCTCGAGCTTTTTCATGTACTCGTCATAGCTAAAGGAAGTATAAATCTTATCGAGCTCCTCCGAACCGAAATACAATGCGCCCATCAGAACTGTCGGCAGATAGGAGTGCCGATGGTTCGGATTCCACTCCTTACCGAAATTACCCTTCAGGTCAGGGCCGGTCGCATAGTTGTTGTCGTCGTTATAGCCCCAGTTGCCCGCAATCGCAAGGCACTTCTCCAAAAGCTCAATCCGGTCGATTTCATCTTGTGTCAATTCGTCGTAAATCACAGGCGTATTCTTCACCAGCAGCAGCGCCGCCGATACGACACTATGCGACCAGAAGCAGCTCGTCGAACAGAGCGGCTCGTTTCCGCCTGCAATCAAGCTGCGCAGAAGTGTCAGCGCCGCGTCCTTTGCCAGCGTACCGTCCGAAGCTGCAATCGTCTCGTCTGTGCGCGCTGCAAGCGTCAGGTAATACAGCGCATTTGCCGCGCCTTGTCCTGCCTCTTGATTTGTCAGCGTATAGGTAAACCGGGTCTGAGCCGCACACTTATCAATTACACTCTGTGTAAAGTGCGGCGCTGCCGCATAGTTGAGTGCCATCTTGCCCGCCTTTAAGCTGCCAAGCATAATATCAATCAATTTAGCATCCGCCTCTTTATCAACTACTGTCGCTTTATCCGTAATCAAAATCAGTCCGCGGTCATCCCAAAATACGTTCTTATTGAGCGATTCCGAAATCGCGCGCAGCGGCAGCATCGTTCTGTCGTACATCGATTCCGCCGCAACGTCGAGCGCAACCGTCGTACCGTCTACGTTCATTTCCGCTTTGCCAAGTACAATTGAAATATTTTTGCCGTCAAGCGCAACGCTCGCCGTTTGGGAATCCTCATCCCAGCCGACCGTCGCGCCGAAGCTTTCCGCGATAAAGCGAATCGGCACAAGCGTTCTGTCATTGACCGTCGTCGCTACAACCGCAGCATTGTCCGGGTCAATCATCGTCAAAGCGTCCTTCGCATAAGCGTTCGCCGTGTCCAAAAGCAGCGCAACGCCGCCCTTCATCTTATCAATGTTATTCGGCACGTAAGGATATTCTCCTTTTGATTCCGCCTTTAATTCCGGCGCATCGCCAACCTTTGCCCCACTCAGACCAAAATCCTTGTCGTCCGGCGTATACATCGTCTTGTCGTCCGGGTTTTTGCCGATTGCAAAGCAATCCATTGTAAACCAGCCGCTCGCCTGTGTTATTTTAATCGTCAGCTTCTCGCCTTTTTTCGCGTTAAACGCCGCGATACCCGCCCAGTGATAGGCGTCTTTTTCACCGCCTAAGCGGACTTCGGTATGCTCGCTGTCGCCAACTGCGCACCAAACGCGCTTATTCGGCGAGGTCGGTTTTACGCGCATCCACAGCGCATATGCTCCATCCGCCTCCGGAACAAAGCTAAACTCTACCGCGCCAGCCTCTCCCTTTGCCGGCTGTGCATGGTCGTTGACAATCGTTACAACCTTGCCGTCCGACGCGCCAGAGTCTGTCCCTGCCGTCGCGTCAGCGCTGTTAATTGCAACACTTTCCGCCTCAATAAAAGCTGCGCCGCCCTTTTTGCCCATTTCAGGCGCAGGTCCGGACGGTTTAGAAGTCGCCGTTGCCGTTGCCGTCGGCGCAGGCGCGCCGCCGCTCAGGCCGAGTGCAGCGTCATTCGGTGTATATCCCGCGTCGTTCGTAATGATAAACCGGTCGAGCACAATCGCGTATTGCTGGCGGCGACGAATTTTTACCGAAACCTTCTCGCCGTCCTTCGTAGTCGTTGCGGTAGCTAATTTCACCCATGCAGGCTGCTCGGGCGCCGCCGTAAGCTGCGTAATTTTATACTCGCCGCCCTGTACAGACAAAAACACATTTTGTCCTGACTTATTTTCTACTTCCGCAGTATGCCGCATCCAAATCGTGTATGTACCCGCCTTGTCGGCTGTAAACGAAAGGTCAAGATGCGCCGGGTCGGATGCCGCTGGCTCCGTCTTGTCCTCACTCTTTACCGATAAGCCATAGGAGTTTGAATTAAGCTTTTTTTTCTGTGTCTTTTCAAGATAGCTTTTA
>URQR01000191.1 GCA_900550065.1 uncultured Eubacteriales bacterium
TGCCTTTCTTGACACGCTGAAAAACAGCGAGGGGGAATTGTGATGGAGTTTGTAACAGAGGCGGAGCGAAAGCTACCAGTTACAGCGGAGTGCGACGTATTTGTCGCAGGAGGCGGTATCGCCGGCGCAGCAGCGGCGCTGGCGGCGGCACGCGGCGGGGCGAAGGTGCTCCTGTGCGAGCGGGAGTGTATGCTCGGCGGGCTCGGTACGTTAGGGATTGTGACGATTTACTTGCCGCTGTGTGACGGGTGCGGACGGCAGGTCAGCTACGGTATCAGCGAGGAGCTGCTACGCTTGTCCATTAAGCACGGCGCAGAGGCGCGTTATCCCGCGCCGTGGCTTGAAGGCGGTACTGTTGGGGAAAAAACGAAGACACGCTTTGAGGTACAGTACAACGCGCACCTGTTTGCGATTGAACTTGAACGCCTATTGCTGCAAGAAGGCGTGACGCTGCTGTATGCGACACAGGTATCCGGCGTGATGAAGCGAGATGGAAAAATTGATGCTGTAATAATCGAAAATAAGGGCGGACGGCAGGCGGTTCGCGTGAGGAGCGTGGTCGACGCAACGGGAGACGCGGACGTGTGCGCGCTCGCGGGCGAGGATACGGCGGTATTTGCGCAGGGGAATAAGCTTGCGGCGTGGTATTATGGTTTAGGAAAGGCGGGCCACGAGCTTAATATGCTTGGATTTGCCGACGTGGTGGACGAAAACGGCAATTATATTGATGATGAAAAGCAAAATACCGGCCGGTTCAGCGGACTTGACGGCTTTGAAACGAGCCGGATGCTGACGCTTGCGCATGGGCGGATTTTGGAGCATATGCTCAAAAAAAGGGAAACGGACGAAGGCTATGTGCCGGTCAATGTGCCGACGATTCCACAGCTTCGTATGACGCGGCGGCTTACAGGTGCGTTTACGCTCGACGAGGCGCAGATGCATACCTATTTTGACGACAGCGTGGGTATGGTGGGTGATTGGCGCAAGCGCGGGCCGGTGTATGAGCTTCCGTTTGGCACATTGTACGGACATAAGGTGAAAAACCTAATCTGTGCCGGGCGGTGTATCAGTGTGACCGACCCAATGTGGGACATTGCGCGCGTGATTCCGGTGTGCGCCCAAACGGGCGAGGCTTCGGGTACGGCGGCGGCAATGAGCACGGACTTTGCGTCGCTTCGCGTTGCGGATTTGCAGGCGCAGCTCGTAAAAAACGGTGTTGTGCTGCACGAACGGGAATTATAAATAGAGAAAATAAATAAGGGATTCAGCCTCTTTTTCGGCTGAGTCCCTTGTTTTTAGTATATTTTACATATGGCGCACCAAATTTTTCACCCACTGCCCTTTAAAGGTTCGAAGTGTCACAGCGACAAACTTTACGATTTCTTCTGTTAGCATCATGGTGTGTACAATCAGAATATTACACTTGAACACTAATCCAAAGATTGCGCCGAGCGGCAGTGCAATCAGCCACACGCCCGCGAGGTCTAAAAACAGCGAAAACTTTGTGTCCCCACCGCTGCGGAGGACGCCCACCATTTGGACGAGGTTCGCGTTACGGAGCGGCGCGTAAAGACCCGTGATGATGATAAGCCAGATGGCATTAAACATAACTTCCTCCGACACGTTGTAAATTACGCGTACAATCGGCGCACAGACGGCAATCAAGACTGTGAACGCGATACTGAATATAGGCGCGATGATATTGAACCGCTTTCCGTAGTCGAGCGCGAGGTCTTCTTTGCCTTCGCCGATCGTTTTCCCGATAATAACGCCAGCGGCGTAACTGATTCCAAAGAACAGCGCGCGGAACAGGTTATCGAACACATTATTGATATTCATAGCGGCAACAACGCCTGTGCCCATGCGCGAAAAGACCACCGAATACATCGCCACACCGATGCCCCATGTGCTTTCGTTTAATATTACAGGCGTAACCGCGCGCATAAAAGGTTTGATAAACGCAACGTGGAGCGAACGGCCGAAGTCCTTAGGCCGGATAGAGATAAAGCGGAAGCGCGTATAGAGCGCTGTCGTAACGATAATCAACTCGAGCAGGCGAGTAATTGTTGTTGCAAGGGCTGCGCCCACGACACCAAGCGCAGGCGAACCGAACTTACCAAAAATAAATATGTAGTTGAGCGTTGTATTAACAACGAGCGACACAATAGATACAGCGAGCGGCAAAAACGGCCGCTCTACCGTTCGGATAGAGCCGCTGAGCGTGATAGATATCCCAAAAGGGATATAGCTGATTGCAATGATACGCAGGTATTGACAGCCCAGCTCAATTACTTGCGGGTCGTTTGAGAAAATACGCATCAAAAACGCCGGCGTAAAAATCGCAAGCGCAGTAAAAATAACACAGGGAATCATACAAAGGAGAATGCTGAGCGCCATCGTTTTACGGATACTCTGCCGGTCCTGTTTGCCCCAAAACTGTGCTACGAATACGTTACAACCGCTGCCGACACCAAAAAGAATCAGCGAAAGAATAAAAAACACCTGATTGGCGAGGCCAACAGATGCAATCGATGCTTCTCCCAATTGTCCAACCATAATCGTATCGGCCGTATTGACGGACGCATTGATTAGGTTTTGCATTGCAATCGGCAGCGACAGCGTAAACATCCATTTTAAAAATTTTTTATCCTGCATTGCTTCTGAAAATCTCATAGAAAATTCCTCCTGCGAAATAATATGGCAATCGCGCGCAGTAATACTTATTATATCACAGGGATATAAAAAAAAGCAACAGGTGTTTCGGGCAAAAAATATTATAAGATAAATGTGGAATTTAAGTCATTTTGTATATATTATACAACCAATAAAAAAATAATTTTGCATATCGCTGTAAAATTAAGATTTATTTTGTTGGATATTGTTTGAAATACCATATTATTTACAATTTTGCTTGACATTTTCGGCATATTTGCATATAATAAAGCCAGTTAACACAAATAGGACTATTTATGGTATAGGGGCAGAAACAAGAGGAGGAAGGGTAAGGTGCAGACAGGGGACAAACAGAGTGCATCAAATACTGCATCATATGCTTCCAAAACAGATGAAGAAGCGGTATGGCTGGCGCAGCAGGGCGATGTCGGTGCGACAGAATACCTCTTAGATAAGTACAAAAGCCTTGTAAAGGCACGGGCAAGGGCATACTTTCTGATTGGTGCGGACCGGGAGGATATTATTCAGGAAGGGATGATTGGCCTTTATAAGGCGATACGGGATTTTAAGGAGGACAAGCAGGCGAATTTTTCAGCGTTTGCGGACCTTTGCGCGACACGACAGATTGTAACGGCGATTAAGACGGCGACACGGCTCAAACATACGCCGCTTAACAACTATATTTCACTCAACAAGCCCATGTATGAAAATGAATCGGAGAAAACGCTGATTGACCTTGTGGCAGAAACGATTGTTTCCGACCCGGAACAGATTGTAATTAATGCGGAGTCCTTCGATCAGATAAGCAGTGAAATTTTTAAGTATTTGAGTAAATTTGAAAAAGACGTTTTGCATCTATATTTGGATGGGAAAAGCTATCAGGAGATATCGGAGGAGCTTGGCAGGACATCAAAATCAATTGATAATGCGCTTCAGCGGATTAAAAAAAAGCTTGAAACGCAGCTTATGTCGCCGCAGTAACATAAAAAAGGGCGACTTGGCTGTGGCGGACCATGCGATAGCGTGGGGTCTGCCGTATTACTTTGTAAATTTGCCTTGCAAAGGGCTGATTTATCTCTACATAGTTTAAAAGGGCACAGGCGGTTTCCGTTTGGCAAAGACAACGTGTGTAGAGGCACCATTATTCAAAGTGAGGGGATCAAAATGTACGAAGACAAGACACTGATCTGTAAGGATTGTGGGAACGAGTTCGTTTTCACAGCGGGCGAGCAGGAGTTCTACGCTGAAAAAGGGTTTGAAAACGAGCCGCAGCGTTGCAAGGAATGCCGTGT
>URQR01000192.1 GCA_900550065.1 uncultured Eubacteriales bacterium
GGATGGAGAAACGTATACAAGGGTGCTGACGACACAGAGCTCGGGAAAAACGGATGATTTTGAAGAATTTGACCTCGGCGGTGTAAAGGCGAGATATATTAAATATCTCGGCGGCGGCAATTCGTCAAACAGCTATAATTCGGTGGGAGAGCTTCAGGTAACAGAAAAGAAATAAGGCCGGAGATAAAAATAACCCGCAAATGCGGGTTATTTTTCTTTTTCACATAGGAGCGGAACTGCTTTTTTTGGCCTTGCTTTTTCTTCTTTTCTTTTTCATACGAATGTTTCTTAGAGGACGGCGTTTGATTGCGATACGCCATGCCCGCGACAGTAAAATCAATCCGCCGCAGGCGCACGTCCGTCCGTAAAAGCTGGACGCGGATTTCGTCGCCGAGCGTAAAGGTTTTTGCTGTCCGCTCTCCGCGCAGCCGCAAAAAGTCCTCCTCGAACACATAAAAATCGTCTTTTAGTTCCGTCATGGGAATCATCCCCTCGATACTGCTGGGTAGCTCGACAAAGATTCCAAAGTCTGTTACAGAGGAAATTACAGCGTCGAACTCTTCGCCGACAAACTGCTCCATGTAAGCACATTCGTAGAGCTTATCCGCTGCGCGCTCCGCGTCGGTCGCACGGACCTCTGCCTCGCTCGATTGGGTTGCCGCGCTGTCGACAAAGCCCTTTAAATACGTTTCCCGCTTCTGTGTGATTCCTTTATGAATACTTTCCTTCAATATCCTGTGAATCACCAAATCCGGATACCGGCGGATTGGGGAGGTAAAGTGGCAGTAGTCGGTTGACGCAAGCCCAAAGTGGCCGAGGTTTTCCGGGCTGTAGCGCGCCTTCATCATAGAGCGCAGGCACAAAACGCCAATCGGCGCTTCCTGCGGCGTACCTTTGATTGAGGTCACGATTTTTTGAATGTCCGCCGGTTTAATCGCCGCCGCGTCCGGCGGGGTAAACGGAATACCGAAAATATTGAGGCACTTTTGCAGAGTTGTAATTTTTTCCTCGCTCGGGCGCTCGTGTACGCGGTATACAAATGGAAGCCCATTGTCCTCGGCGTGTTTTGCTACCGTTTCGTTCGCCAGCAGCATAAACTGCTCAATAATTTCGTTTGCAATCCCGGTGGGATATGCCTTGACGTCGTATACATTTCCGTCCTTATCGAGCACGATTTTCGGCTCCGGGAAGTTAAAGTCAATTGCGCCGCGCGCACTGCGCCGTGTTTTTAACAGCAGAGCAAGCTCCTTCATTGTTTTCAGGTCGTCGGCAATATCGCTGTATTTGAGCGCGAGGGCCGCGTCGCCCTCTAAAATAGCAGTTACATCTGTATAGGTCATACGCCGTTTGGAGCGAATCAGCCCTTCTTCAATTTTGTGGTCTATGACGTCGCCCTGCGCGCTGATGTGCATTGTTGCTGACATGGTAAGCCGGTCAACGTCGGGGTTCAGGCTGCAAATTCCGTTTGACAATTCGCGCGGCAGCATCGGGATGACGCGGCCGGGCAGGTAGACACTCGTTGCCCGTTCATACGCGTCGAGGTCGATTGCTGTGTTTTCGCCCACATAGTGCGATACGTCCGCGATATGGACATATAAAAGATAGGAGCCGTCGGCCTGCTTTTTTACGCATACCGCGTCGTCTAAGTCGCGTGCGTCCTCGCCGTCAATGGTGATGACGTTGTCGCCGCTAAAATCCGTCCGCCCTTTCGTTTCCGCGGGCAGGACAACGCTGTCCGTTGCCTGTGCCTGTCGCATTGCTGCGGGGGAAAACTGCTCTGGGATTTTGCTTTCGCGCACAATACAGGTTGTGAGTGTGGACAGGTCGTCCTCTGTGCCTAAAATCTCCGTAATACGGACCTTCATGGTATGGTCTTTATCCGGATACCGGACGATTTTAGCGATAGCTTTTTGTGCGTCCTTTGCCGGCTCGCTATCGCGGGTCAGGGAAGCCTTCATATTCGGCGTCCCGTCGGGGATAAAGATAAGCCTGCCGTCTTGTTTGCGCAGCGTGCCGGCCAGCTCGTCCGCCGCCCGGCGCACCACCTTTGTTACAATGCCCTCGCGGCTTTTGCGCCGCGCGGTCTTTTCACTGCTGATGACCTTTACCGCAACTGTGTCGCCGTCGAGCGCAAAGCCGAGGTTTTTCCGGTCAACAAATACGTCACCCTCCGGCAATCGCTCCGGGTCAATATCTTCGTCCGCCTCGAGCGGCACGACAAACGCATTGCCGCTTTTCATAAGGCGCAGCGTGCCGTAAACGGCCTTTTGCGCCGCAGCCTTCCGGATCCGGCCCTTTTTGTTTTGCGCGAGCTTGCCCTCTGCCAATAGCTCCCCAATAATCGCGTAAAACGCGCCATAGTCGCTTTTTGGCACATCGAGCGTGATACAAAGCTCCTGCTTTGTGAGCGGCTTATAGCCCTCGTGGCATATATATTTATAAATTTTCTCTTTTCTCGTCATACGATACTCCATTTCCTTCTTTACGCTATATTATTTTTCAATTTTATGAATAGTATACCCAATTTGTTGACTTCAGTATATCACACCTGCAAAAATATGCAACTTTTTCATGAAATTTTTTACATTACGTGAAATTATCTGAAAAAGGGCAGAAAAAGATAAAAAATATTTTGCAATTTAAAATAAAGGATGATATAATAGTTTATGATTGTATTTTTATGTGCTTTTTTACTTTAAAATATACGGACTTATATGGATAGATTGCTTGGATTGTTTTTGGGGGGAAGAGAGGGTGAATGTGCTTGGATAAGCTGGTGATACACGGCGGGACGCCGCTGCACGGCGAAGTGGTAATCAGCGGCGCTAAGAATGCGGCTGTTGCTGTGCTTCCTGCTGCGCTGCTTGTAAACGGAAAATGCAGGCTTGAAAATATACCGAAGGTAAAAGATGTGCTGTTGCTCTGTGACATTATGATAGAGCTTGGAGCAAAGGTGGAATATGAAGAGGACGGCGCAATTGAAATTGATGCGTCCGGTTTAACATATCACAGCGCGCCGTATGAGCTGGTGGGCAAGATGCGCGCGTCGTATTACTTAATTGGCGCTCTGCTCGGCCGTTTCCATAAGGCGGAGGTTGCGATGCCGGGTGGCTGCGACTTAGGGCCGCGCCCGATTGACCAGCATTGTAAGGGGTTTGAGGCGCTCGGCGCGACGACACGCGTCGCGAATGGGATTATTTATGCAGAAGCGGATGAGCTGATTGGCGGGCACGTGTACCTCGATATTGTCAGTGTCGGCGCGACGATGAATATTATGCTGGCGGCGGTGCTTGCGCAGGGGACGACGACGATTGAAAACGCGGCGAAGGAGCCGCATATTGTAGATTTGGCGAACTTTTTGAACGTGATGGGCGCGAATATTAAAGGCGCGGGCACGGATATTATCCGAATCAAGGGCGTTGAGCGTCTGCACGGCGGAACGTATTCGATTATTCCCGACCAGATTGAGGCGGGGACGTTTATGGTTGCGGCGGCGGCGAGCCGCGGCGATGTATTAATTAAAAATGTGATTCCAAAGCATTTAGAGTCGATTACGTCGAAGCTGATTGAGATGGGCGTAGATGTGGAAGAATTTGACGACAGTGTGCGTGTTTCGTGTCCGGCGGAGCGGAGGCTGCACAAAATTTCGGTCAAAACGCTGCCTTATCCGGGCTTCCCGACGGACATGCAGCCGCAGATTGTGGCGCTTTTATCCGTGACAGAGGGGACAAGCATGATTTCGGAGACGATTTGGGACAGTCGGTTCCAGTATGTGGACGAGCTGAAGCGTATGGGCGCGAATATTAAGGTAGATGGGCGCGTAGCGGTGATTGAAGGGGTAGGCCACCTCACGGGTGCGCCGGTGAAGTCGACCGATTTGCGCGCAGGCGCAGGGATGGTGATTGCGGCGCTGATTGCGCGGGGGGCGACGGAAATCCACGCTCTGCATCATATTGACCGCGG
>URQR01000193.1 GCA_900550065.1 uncultured Eubacteriales bacterium
CGCGCCAAATCCAGCCTCCGTTACGACATAATCGGCAAGCTTGAGTGCGAGCTTTGTCGCCTGTACGCTATTGCAGCCGTGCGCAATATTGGCAAACGGACCGCCATGCATCAGACACGGTGTATTTTCCAACGTCTGGACGAGATTCGGCTGGATTGCATCCTTTAACAATAACGTCATCGCACCGTCCGCCTTTAAATCCTTTGCTGTAACCGGAGCGCCGTCGTAATTATACGCAACAATAATATTGCCGAGCCGTCGTCTGAGGTCTTCTATGTCGTCAGCAAGGCATAATATCGCCATTACTTCGGACGCGACCGTAATCATAAACCCATCCTCGCGTACAAAGCCGTTCACTTTCCCGCCGAGGCCGACAACAACCTGACGGAGTGCGCGGTCGTTCATGTCAAGCACGCGTTTCCAAACAATTGAGCGTGCGTCTATCCCCAGTTCATTGCCTTGATGGATATGGTTGTCCACCATTGCGGAAAGAAGGTTGTTCGCAGCAGTAATCGCGTGCATATCGCCCGTAAAATGCAGATTGATATCCTCCATCGGCACAACCTGCGAGTATCCGCCGCCTGCCGCGCCGCCTTTGATTCCCATAACAGGGCCGAGCGACGGCTCACGCAGAGCGATGATTGCGTTTTTGTTCAGCTTTGAAAGTGCTTGCCCGAGACCGACCGTTGTAGTCGTCTTTCCCTCGCCGGCGGGCGTCGGATTAATTGCCGTAACAAGTACGAGCTTTCCGTTCGGCTTATCCGCAACACGTTTTTTTAGCGCATCGGTCAGCTTCGCTTTGTAAGGGCCGTATTGATAGAGTTCTTCCTCCAAAATCCCAGCTTTTTTCGCCACCTCACAAATTGGCAGCATATGCGCGCTTTGCGCAATTTGAATATCTGTCAGCATAAGGGTATCCCTCCCGCTTTTTCGTTTATTTTACATATAATCTCGTTGTTAGGGCGATTTCTTCGCCCGGCTGCAACACAATTAGGTTTGCTGTTTCCATATCAGAGTTTACCGCATTGGTACAGCACGTCTGTGGCTCAATTGACAAAAACTTTCGCTTTGTATCCGCATTATATAAAATCCAATGTTTAAATTTGCTGTCCGATTCATAAACAACCTGTGTTCCTGTCTTCGTGTCCGTAATTGTAGCGGCATTCGGTACGGTTTCATCCGCTAAATACAAAGTGTCAAGCGGTGCTTCGCTAACCATCTGCCCTATCTGTCCCACAGCATTTTCACCCGCAGCATCAAGCGGCAAAAGCCGGCCCGTAGGGATACACTGCAAAAGCTCATACCTGCTTTTTAAGTTCGCGCGTACGAAAAACGCCTCCTTAGGCGAATCATTAAATGGTACATTAAACGACGTGTGGTAAGCAAAACCAAACGGCATGTTCCGCCCGCTTTTATTTTCAAAAGAAATCCGCTGATACAGGCCGCCCGATGTAATGACATTTTCATACACAATTTCTATTTCAAAGCCAAAATACCGGTACATCTCACAGCCTTCTTGTATCGTATGGGTAAAGGTTATATTGACAAAACCGTCTTCCGCCTCCCGCTTTGTTACCTTCCAGTCCGTATACCCGTCTAAAAAACCATGAATATGCGTATTATTTTCACCATTGACCGGGAAATGATACTCTTTTCCTTCAAAGGTAAATGTGCCATCCTTTATTCGGTTTGGAAAAAACAGAAGCGGAATCCCGTATATTTTTTGTGTCCGCAGCGCCGTTTCATCTTCCGTACAATGTAAAAGCGACACGCCTTTCGGTTTATAGTCCAGACGAATCAGATTCGCGCCCTCTACAGTAAATTCCCCTTCGTAGCCGCCGCATGAAAATCCAATCGTTTGAATCCCTAAATATTCTGAGTCCCATAGCCTTGCGCCGTCCATATATGCTACTTCCTTTCACTATATTCCGTATGAAACACAATACTATATTTATATCACAAAATCAGAGGAAATTCAATGTTTTCCGTAAATTTTATCCATTACTGCTCAAACAAGCAAATAAAAATGGGGAGAGCGATTTGCTTCCCCATTTTACCATTATAGTGTGATAACCTTGTTTTCTCTGCCGGACGCAAGAACAGCACACATAACCTTGTGTGTCTCAAATGCGTCTTTGTAGTCGACAAATAATGCTTCTTCATTCATAAGATAGCTATAATAATTATTAATTTGCTTTACATGGCTGACACCCCAGTAGTTTTTCATTGCGCCATACGAAAAAACTTCATCACTGTTCTGTGCCGACAACCGCTCGCCGTTCTCAAAGCTAATTTCTGCCTTATCGCCCACTAATTTTGCCGTTCCGTTTTCACAAATGAGTTCAACCTCGACCGGAGCATCGCTGCAATAATTATTTGTAAACCAGAAATTCGCCCTTGTGCTGTCGTCAAATGTAATCATGCCACTTGCGTCGTCCTCAACCTCGATTTCGTGCGCGCGTGTATCAAGCGACGCCTTCACGCTGACAGGCTGCTTCCCGCAAAACCAAAGCATTAAATCGAGCGTATGAATTGCCTGATTCACGCATACGCCGCCGCCTTCTTTTTCAATTGTACCGCGCCAGCCGCTCTCGCTGTAATATTCCTGCGAACGGTCCCAGCAGACGAGCGCACGTGCGCCAAGCACTTTTCCTAATTTACCGGAAGCTACTGTTTCTTTAATGAGCCTGCTGCCGGGATTGTAGCGGTTTTGAAAAATGATTTCGAGCGTTTTTCCCGACTTTTGCGCGGCATCTATCATTCGCTGCGCATCTTCTACCGTCGTTGCCATCGGTTTTTCGCATAGCACGTGGCAGCCGTGCCCGAGCGCATAAATGCTGACAGGGGTATGCAAATAATGCGGCAGGCAGATATGGACCGAGTCGGGCTTCTCCTGCTCAAGCATTGTTTGATAGTCCGTATAATAGCGGCAATTACATTCCTGCGCGCGCGCTTTTGCCTTATTTTCGCAAATATCACAAACCGCGACAAGCTGCGCGTATTCGTTTGCCTGAATCGACGCGGCATGCATCGGGAATATTGCGCCGCAGCCAATGATGACCGAACGTAACTTCTGCATATTGATATAAATACTCCTTTTGTAGTATGTTTTATTCGCCGCTCACTTTTTTAAACCATAACAGCGTGTCAATTGGAGCGGACAGCTCCTTTGTGCATGGTCCTGTAACAGCATAGCCCTCTCCCTGCCAGTTTCCGGCAGGAAAAACAACCGTCCGCCGGTATGTTTTCTTTGTTACAACCGGCGCAACTAAAATATCGTCGCCGAGCATAAACTGGTCTGTGATATGCTCGTAGCCACAGCCCGGGAAGACATATTCCATATAGCGCGTAATCGGCTCGCCCGTTTGCGCTGCATGGCGCGCAAGCTGTAGGATTTCGCCGCCAAGCTTTTTGTGCAGATTCGCCGCCGCAACACAGCAGGCGAGATGCTCTTTACTAAGAATCCGCCACGGCGACACAGAAAACTGCATCATCGGAAACAAGGCCGCGCACTGTGCAAACCGCACGATTAATTCCTCGTCCAAATCGGGGTTGTCCAAAAAGCAGCTATATTCCCCGCCGCCTATCATGTCGGGGCAATTATAGGCGTAGCCCATAATCCCCTGTGCCAGCCCGTTGGGAATCAGCGACGCAACGCCGTTTACATTGTCCCACGCATGCCGCTTATCACAGAGCCGCTGCACCAGTGCGCGTCCGCCCATATCGTAGCAGGCGCGAAACTCGTTGAGCGCATACTGCTCGCCGAACTGTGCCCAAAGCTTGCAATATTCCGTTCCCGTAACGGTTCGGTGTGTTACAAAGTCCGACATATATACATCCGGATCGCCCGCGTCAAATTTAAAGCCGTCAATGCCATAGTCTTTTACCAAAGTATCAAGCCGCCGTTTCAGCCACGCACAGGCGTCTGGATTTGTCAAGTCGAGTATCCCACTATAGC
>URQR01000194.1 GCA_900550065.1 uncultured Eubacteriales bacterium
CATATCGAAAAAGCGCCGCCGTTCCGCCGGGGAATCCTTAATAATAGATAAATCCTCGGGCGAAAACATCACAACATTGATATAATCTGCAATCAGGCTGATTTTTTTTACAGGCACTTTATTAATGCTGACAAATTTCTTTTTTCCCTCTAACAGCTTCATCTGTCCAATATAATCGCGCACTTCGTCACAAAACGTAAGGTCAATTACGCTGCGCGCCTGCTCCTGCCGAATCATCTCCTTATCGGAGGCGCGGCGATGAGACCGCCCGGTACAAAACAAAAAGATAGCTTCTAAAATATTTGTTTTTCCCTGCGCATTGTTGCCATATATAATATTTGTACCGTTTAGAAACGAAACAGACGCCGTTTCATAATTACGGAAATTTTGAAGCGTAAGCTGATGAATATACATATCATTTTACCGTTATCTGCACGGTTTCATCTTCAAACACAATTGTGACCGTATCCCCCGGCCGTACCTTCTTCCCGCGCATTGTGCAGATTTCTCCGTTAAAGGACACCATTTCGTCTAATATCATATCCTTTGCGTCCGCCCCGTTTTCCGCAATCCCGGAAAACTTTAATAATTGGTCTAATTTGATATATTCAGTTGTGATTGGAAGCTCTATTTTTTCCATAGCGGCGCACCATGCCCTTACTATATTTTTCCTGTTCTATGCCTGAATAATAATCGGAAGAATCATATATAAAAATTCTTCACCCTCTAAAGGCGTAATAATCAGCGGATATCGTTCTGTAATAAACTTCATTTTTACTTCTTCACAGTCACAGTTTTTGAGCGCGTCCCAAAGATATTTATGATTAAACCCAATCAACAGCTCGCCGCCGCTTGAATCGACGTTTAAAATATCCGATACCTTCCCCATATGGGAACTACAGCTCATCGTAATCGTATCGTCTTTGATATCGAGCTTTAACGGACTTTTTGCCGATTCTGTATTAATAATCAGCGATGCGCGGTCGATTGCATCGCAGAAGGACGCAACCTCTGCCTTAATCTCGATGTTATACTCAGACGGAATCGCCGATTTATATTTGATATATTCTCCATCGCGCAGGCGTGAGGTAACAGTAAAGTTTTCAAACTCAAACAATACATGCTTATCTGTAAAATACGCCGTAATAGAAGTATCGTCATCCTTTATGATTTTTAAAAGCTCGTTTAATGTCTTACCCGGCACGATTGCAGTCACTGTTTTTCCTTCATCCTCAATTTGCTCATTGCGGATTGCAAGGCGGTAACCGTCGCTCGCTACCATTGTAAAGAGCGGCCCGTCGATTTCAAACAGCGCACCAGTTAATACCGGCTTATTTTCCCGAAGGGATACGGCAAAAATCGTCTGTTTGATCATTTTCTTAAGCTTGCTCGCCTCGATTTTAATAGAAGTATCTTTTTCCACTTCTGTAATTTTCGGAAATTCAGAAGCCATCAGGCCGGATATATCAAAGTCGACATTTACACATTTAATTTTTGTAATATTGTTTTCATCACAGTCGAGTAAAACCGGCGCATCCGGTAATTTACGGATAATATCACCAAACATTCTTGAGTTTAACACAATACTGCCCGGCTCGGAAACGCTTGCTTCCACTTCATACCGAATTCCGAGTTCTAAGTCATTTCCAGTTAGAATTAATTTTTCTTCCGTACATTCAATTAAAATTCCCTCCAAAATCGGCAGGGTTGACTTCTGGCTGACCGCTTTTTGAACCGTATTGATTGCTTCGAGCAGGTTTGCTTTATCACAAATAAATTTCATATGTACCATCCTTTTTCATAAAATAAAAATAAATAAAAGATAATGATAGTAGTAGTATTAGTAGGGGGTGTGGAAACTATGGAAAAACGGGATAAACCCTTGATAAAACTAAGTTTCTTCCTGTGTATAACATAAGGAGAATGAACAAAAGTTTTTCACATCATTCACAATACCACATCCGTCCACATCAGGTTTTAAACATGTCCACATTTATCTGTGGAAAAATCAGTTTAAAATCGTCTTTAACTGTTTTGTCATTGTTTCTACCGCGGAAGCAACCTCACTATTGTTTTTAATACTGTCTTCTATATTATCAACCGCGTGCATAACGGTTGTGTAATGTCTGCCGCCGTATTCTTTCCCAATCACGACAAACGACATATCCGTCAGCGTACGGCACAAATACATCGCTACCTGCCTTGCGTCGGCGATATCTTGTGTCTTGCGTTTTCCTTTGATATCTTCAATTGGAATGTTATAATATTTTGATACAACTTCGTTAATTGACTTTGCTGTAATCCGCACGACGCCTTTTTGTTCAATCACGCTGCGCAGCGCTTCTTCTGCTAAAGCGAGGTCGAGCTTTCTTCCTGTTATTCTTGAATACGATATAATCCGCGTCAGCGCGCCCTCTAATTCACGGATATTAGACTTAATACTGTCGGCCATGTAGCAGTAAACGTCGTACGGCACTTCTACATTATCCTGTGACGCCTTTTTTTGTAGAATAGCAATCCGCGTTTCGTAGTCCGGCGGCTTAATATCGCCAATCAGGCCGCACTCGAACCGTGTACGGAGTCTGTCTTCCAACGTATTAATCTCACGCGGAAGCCGATCACTCGTCAGCACAATCTGCTTATTTGCGTTATATAAATCGTTAAAGGTATGAAAAAACTCCTCCTGTGCCATTTCTTTTCCCGCAAGAAACTGAATATCGTCAATCAACAAAATATCCGCATTGCGGTATTTACTCCGAAACTGTGCCGTCGTACGGGTCGAAATCGCCTGTATCAGTTCGTTTGTAAACTTTTCCGAGGAAATATATACAATCTTTGCGTCCGGGTTCATCGACTTTGCGTAATTTGCAATTGCATGCATCAAATGTGTCTTACCAAGCCCAGAGTCGCCGTATAAAAACAATGGGTTGTACGTCTGCGCCGGCGCCTCCGCAACTGCAACCGCCGCCGCGTGCGCAAAGTGATTCGAGTTACCAACAACAAAGGTATCAAAAGTATATTTCGGGTTTAAATAGAAATTATCTTTCACATTTGTTTTAGAAATATCCGCCGTCACGGGCGGCTGCGCAACAGACTCGCTCGTCTCATAATTGTCACCGACTACGAGATTTATCTGATACCCTTCCCCGAGCACGGCCGTCAGCGCATTTTGAATCAAATCAAAATATCTTCTTTTTATTGTGGATAAAATCAAATCATTGGAAACGGACAGCGTCAGCGTCGTCCCGTCGAGCATAATTGGGTTGATGTCTTTAAACCACGTCGAAAACGCGACATTTGTAACCTCCGGCTCAATCAGCGCTAATATTTGGTTCCATATTTGTACGACCTGCATTTACAAAACTCCCTCAATCTATCGTAAGTATGTGAAAAAACAATCGCTTGTATAGGATAAATCAGTCTGAGTTTTCCACATAGTTATAAACACCTGTGGAAAACTTTTTTCTGTGTGATAAAAAATACGATAAAATCAACTATTTTCTATAAATTGCTCTGTGGAGAAAATTGTGGGTTTTATTATTATTAAAAATACAGTTTAAAAATAAAATCAATATCTTGTATTTTGAAAAGCTGCTTGTAAAAATCAGACAATCGAGTAAAAGCAAAAACAAGGAAATAGCAGTCTGTCTATATCAAACAGCGTATAAAACACCACTTATTATTATAGCAAATAAAACGGGATTAAGCAAGGGTTAAAAACAATATTTCACAGGGCTTATACAGGCTTTCTATTGACGAAGGACAGCTTACTGGATTATAATAAATCTATTGTAAAATAAAAGCAGAAGGGAGCAAATGAAATGATAAAACACATTGTAATGTGGAAATTAAAGAATGAGGCAAACGGGCAAACAAAACAGGAAAATGCGCTAAAAATCAAACAAAAACTCGAGGC
>URQR01000195.1 GCA_900550065.1 uncultured Eubacteriales bacterium
TTTTTTGTGCTTTTCTCTGGAAATCTGCTAAAATCTATAGTATAATGGATGTTAGAATACCAAATTTTAGGCGCGGGCGGTGAGGCAAATGGAAAAAGAACACTGGAAGGCATGGGGCGCATTGTGGCGCAGCCAGCGCAATTATGCGGGGCTGTCCCAGCAAGAGGTCGCCGAAAAGCTAAACTGCCGCACCACATACATTTCCCTGCTCGAACGCGGCGAACGGTTCGGGAGCAAGGAGTTCCGCGAAAAACTGGCTGTGCTCTACGGCACGACGCTCGACGAGATGGCGGCGCTGCTGCACGGAAGTCCGCGGCTGCTGCCTTCGGAACAAAAGCTGCTGCAAATGCTTCGCAAAGAGTTCTCCGGCGCACAGCTTGACCGTGCGTGTGAGCTGGCGGCGGTGTACTTGGAAACGCTGTCTAAATATATTGACGATTTGATTGAAAAATAGGGGTTTGCAAGATATAATGGAGGTATAGAATTTGTGCAACAGGCTGTTGCACAATATTGCCAGACAGAGTAATCGTGCAGATACCATCTGCACAATTTCAAGATTGCGAGCTGGGATTGTATAGGGGGTGTCTCTATATGGCTGAAAATAGCAAGGATAAATCAATCAATGTTAGTCTTGTTCCTAAATTTATAGAAAACTTCATAAATAATTGTTTAGAAAAACCAGGTCAAGCTATTGGTACGACTTTTGCGGACATTTGGTTTTTAGCTTTCGGTGGTATTTCGCAGTATGCTGATAAACGAAAATAAAAGTATCAGATAGAACTTGAAAAGTTTAAGCACGAGATAGAAGCAGAGATTGATGCTATACCAAAACATAATAAAGTAGAGGCAGACACTCAGTTTATTGGACTGGCTCTTGACGCTTCCAAATATTGTGTCGAAAAAGAGGAATTGAGATTCTTATTTTCGAGTCTAATAGCTTCATCCATGAATAAAGAGAAAGAAAAGTATGTCCATCCATTATTTATTGATATAATAAAGCGTATGTCTACATTAGAAGCTAAAATATTTAAGGTCATAACTTTGTTAGATGACAAAATCAATATTAACACTACTGTATATGGTTTGTCGGCTTCATTAGAAATATTAACCAACATGGGGCTTATAGTAAAAGCAGTTAAAAGTAATAAATGGGCAGATATAGTTGATGAACGAGTAAATAAAGGTCAAAAACCTAATATAGGTTCGTCATTAAGATTTATTGTTAGCACCCTTGCCCTTCACTCCCGAAATGGAGTTGATGCAGAACTACCAAAGGAAATAAATATGATTCTATATTATACCTATGGTCTTACGCAACTTGGACATAATTTAGCAAAAGCTTGTTTTAGTAAAACCGAAATAAATAATATGTATCAGCGATGGGAACAGATATCATGTGACCGTACTGCTGCAGCTCACATAGACATCCTAGACGGTAAATATTAAAATTCCACCCCGCTCACACATATAGCAGCATTTGCATAGTCCTCCGGCTTTTGGCACCTGAGCAGCTCCCGCTCTAACTCACAACTGATATAGTAGCCGTAGGACAGAGCAGAGTACCTGTCCTTTCTCATGTTCGCGGCCTCGCGGATGCGGATTTTTCCGTCCTGATTCTCATAGTCCAAATTTATCATTTCGTGAATGAACGCGGTGGTTTGTAGGTACGGATTTTCAAACATAAGCTGTTTTTCCGGCGATAGTGCGCGGTAGCCCTTAATGGCAGTCAGATACTCCTTGCCTTCAATCTCATTTGTCAAAAGCCGCACACGTCCGCGCCGGATGCCGTCGCGCAACATAACCGCACAGTCGGAGTTGAACTGTGCGCTGGCCTTGATGGAATAGACTACCTTCGGCGCATTTGCGTCCTTGCAGCGCGCCGCCATTTTCGCGTCGTTGACGCAGCTCCACGCCGGGTAAATTGTATTGCGGCTGTCATCTGCCTGTTCCTGCACAAGATTGTCATATACGCCGATGCCGACGCCGTTTGTATCCAGCACAATGTAGTCCCCCTCAAAATCGTAGAATAATTGCCGTAGCTTGAGCGACTGGTCGAAGGTGTGCGCACCGAGCATGGTTTCCGCGTAAACGAGATTTCGGACATATTGACAGCTCCGCGTCGGGACGAGCGAGAGTACAAAAATTGCTGTCTGGTCGTTTTTATTGCCGCCCATGACCGCTACGTCGCAGCAAATCAGGCGGATCTCGCCGTTTTCCTTCGGACGGTACTTAATGCGGTTGGTATTTAGGAGCGGATACATGGCGCGCGGGTAGACCGGCTCTTTTAAGGTACGCGCCTTGTCCAAGTCCTCAAAACTAAAATAGCAGCTCTCTGAGCTGCCAAACCACAGACATTCCATTTCCATGCCCCAGCCGATTTCGTTGAAATCGTCCTCGGTCATTTCGTCCGCCACCTGCTCGGCGGAAAGTAAGCCTTCCTTAATCGAAAGTTGGTACGGTAAGCCGCAGATAAAGTATTTCTTGGCATCATCCAGCAAAGCCTTCGTGTACGCCTTCGCCTTCTGCCACGACCAATGGCTTTTCATCCACGCCGACGACAGGTAAAATTCCTTGTTTCGCTCAATCAAATGCGCATATTCCGGCTTTTGCAGGTAGCGCGGCTGGCGCGGCGCGGTGTTGAATTTTCTAAGCACCTTGTTAATCACGTCGAGCGGAACCATGCGGAACTCGTCTACGATAATCACGTTGGAGCGGTTGTAGCGTGCGTTGTCGTTGGACACCACGACCTTGATACGCGACCCGTTGCGAAACACAATTTCCGCCTTTGCCTGATTGATGATCTGCTCCTTAACCTCCAAGCGCAAGTTTGCCGAGTTTGGCATGAGGATTGTCGTAATCTTTTCCAAAACGCCGATTCCCTGTTGGCGCGTCTTGCTCGCAACGCAGACTTGCGTACCGGGGTAGAGGATGCAGCGGCAGCAACAAAATACAGCAATGAGAAAGCTTTTGCCCTGTCCGCGCGCTGCAATGTACATAAAATAGTTGGACAGGTTCATCATGTAGAGCAAAATGGCCTGAAAAATTTTGAGGTCAATGCTTAAATAGTCCTTTGCAAAACGGTGCGGGTTTACGCGGTAAAACGAAGCCCACACCGCTACACCATCCATCACGCGGCGGGCTTTGTCGTTTGGAATTTCTGTCTGTTTCTTTGCCATTACCCACTGCCCCCAAACATGGAGTCAAGTGCGTCGTCCTCTGGCTCGTCCTCCTCGTAGGTGGGCCGCTCCACGCGATAGCGTGCGATTTCGTCTTCATACGACTGCGAGTAGGAGTTTTTTTATTCCCATCATCTTGCACAGGTGGCCTAAAAACCACACATTGATGTAGCGGCGGATACCGTCCACGTCTTGCCATGCCTCGTCCGGCTCCGGCACAGGCCGCTCGTCCTCCCATTTTTTTATCAGCACACCAAAGCTGTTCTGGTCGGCCAGCGTGTCGCTGTGGGTATTTTTTTTTGTAAATATTACTAAAATAAAGCAAAAAGATTGTTAAATATTCAATTTTCATTTCGACTATATTCGACAAACTATTACATTGTGTCGTGCTAAAATGAACTTAATGCTACAAATCGCACAAAAAATACAAAATATATGAACCTGTATATATAAAAAAATAATAAAGGGGGCGGGCGGTTATGCTTGTATAGAGTATATTATGTATGATGCAACCACACACAACAAAAAGGGGGAAATATCATGAACAGAAAATGTTTATGTATGCTGCTTTGCCTACTCTTAGCCTTCGGTCCCACTTCGGCTATCTTTGCACAGCAGGT
>URQR01000196.1 GCA_900550065.1 uncultured Eubacteriales bacterium
GGCTACATTGGCTGCATAGATCACAGGCTTATAAGTCAACAGATTGTATTCCTTTAACAGAGCCAGTTCATCCTCATCGGTAACATCCAGGCTCTTTGCCATCTTACCGCTCTCCAGATGCTCCTTGATACGTTCAAGCAGTGCCAGCTCCTTGGCATAGGTCTTGTCCATTCTGGCTGCCTTGACTACCTTGGACAGTCTTCTCTCCAGTACTTCCAGATCTGCGAAGATCAGCTCCAGATTGATGGTCTCGATATCACGCAGAGGGTTCACGCTGCCGTCCACATGGATGACATTAGGATCCTCGAAACATCTTACCACATGTACGATAGCATCCACTTCACGGATATTGCTTAAGAACTGGTTGCCCAGTCCCTCCCCCTTGGAGGCACCCTTTACCAGACCTGCGATATCCACGAATTCGATCACTGCGGGAGTTACCTTCTTGGAATGATACATCTCGCCCAGTGCTTTCAGTCTGTCATCCGGAACTGATACCACACCCACGTTAGGGTCGATGGTACAGAAGGGATAGTTGGCGGATTCTGCTCCCGCCTTGGTCAGGGAATTGAAAAGTGTACTCTTTCCCACGTTGGGAAGACCTACGATACCTAATTTCATTTTATCTTTTACCTGTCCGAAAACCCTTGATTTATCGGGGTTTTCGCCTTTCTTTAGATTTCTTGTACGCCCTTTTTACGCCCTTTTTTTGTGACTGGTGGCGTAGCCTGTTGAAATTGGCGTATGGCATTTACCAGTGACTCGTCCGTAACATGGACGTATCTGTCCATAGTTGTTTTAATGCTTGCATGTCCTAATAGCTGTTGCAGCACTTTAGGCTGTACGCCACGCTCAATCGCGCGTGTAGCATAAGTATGTCGTAAGGCGTGCATACAAAAGCGTTTGATACCCGCTTCATCACACAATTTGTATAAGTGTGTGTCATAAGAACTGTTTTTTGCAGGTTCACCAGTACGCCAGTTGACAAACACTAAATCGTGCATAATAAGACATTTCTTTTCGCCTGTCCTGCTGTCGATATACTCTAAAATCTGCGATAGCGTTTCAGACTTTTTCCGGCTGTCCTTTTCATCATAACAGCTTTTAAGAATAGAATATGCTTTGTCAGTAAGCGGAATGGTGCGATAACTTTTCTGTGTCTTAGGTGGTCCTGCTCGCCAATACCCTTGACTGTGCCGATACTCTAAACTCTTGCTGACAGTCAACGTGCGCTTTTTCCAATCAATAGAGTCCCATGTTAAACCAATCAATTCTGCCGTTCTCAATCCTGTTTCCAAAAGCAACGCATATTGTCGGTAATTATGTGACCGCGCCGCTGCTTCAAGAAATTTCTCTTGTTCATCAACAGTCAAGTATTTAATATCGGCTACCGCCCGAACAGGGTTCGGATAGCGCACACCGTTCATAGTGTGTTTGGCGATAATGTCATGCCTAACTGCTGATTTTAACATGGTTCCCATTGTGATATAAGCCTGCCGAATGGTTGAGCCTGCATAGGTGGTTTCCATTCGGTTAAGAACAGCTTTACAGTGCATGGGCTTTACATCAGCTATACACATAGTCCCGATTACTGGCTGAATATTCCATTTGTAGCGTTCTTGATAATTCCGTTTTGTGTTCGGTGCAAGGTCGCAAACAATATTTTCAATCCAGTATTCAAACCACTAATCTACTGTCATATCGGGAGAAGTGACAATAAGATTATGTCGTTCTTCATATCTTGCGTCAGCAAGCCAGTTTTTCGCTTCCGGCAATGTTTCAAAGTATTTCTCTTTGCGTTTGCCGTTTTTTGCGTAGTATCTTGCGGAGTATAAACCGTCCTTTCTTTGGTAAATGCCTTTGCCGCACTCTTTACCTTTTAGATTTTTGCCCATTTATCGGACTCCTTTCTTATCTCAAAAAAAGAGTCCAACGCAACTATATATTATAGCATAAGGACTCTGCTTTTTCAATCTCAACAGGAATTTTTTGTAGCGGTTGTTGGTAGAAGTTCTATATAATTAACTCTCGTCGGATATATTCTTCAAATTCACGTCGCTTTACTAACTTCCGTGTTCCTACAAAAAGTACAAACGGGCAATTAGGTTGCTTTAACAGGGCGTCTATTTTATTTATACCGATATTGCTGTACTCCGCAGCTTCTTTTATTGTTAATGTCAGTTTAAGGTGGATAGGTACACGCACCTTGTTTTCCATACATAACGGCAACTCATTTTCTTCGCTGCCATTGATTGACACTCCTTTATATTGCAAATTGCAAGGGGTGTTTCGTTCTTTATCATTCATATGATTTTTCCCCTTTCAAATTTTTATAAAAAAGAGCTTTAATCAGACGATTGTTAGCTGCAATCTCACGGGAGTTTCACCCCTGCGCGGTTCTCGCGCAGCCCTACCCATTGCCTGCGACGCTTTGAACGCTCGGACTATGGCTATAAGGGAGTATCATTATGTATCTTGCGTGTTGTCGCCCATAAGCTGCTACACTTATTTCACGGCGCGGTGTTGGTCGCTCATTCCCTTTGGGAAAGTCATGGCGCACCCGCCGTATGGCTCGGCGCAAGAGGAACGTATCTGATTTGCCCTATGCTGCGTCGCCGTTATCTTGCGTCGCTTTCTTTGTCAAGGAACAAAAAGGCAGGATAGAGGTAGGCAGCGGAAAGGGGTGGACGCTGCCGGGTCTACCTTATACCTTGAATGAAAGGACAGCCCGCATGAGCTTTGACCGTAAACGGTCGCGTATGTCCTCGTCTATGCCATAGTAAGTATTACCGCGCTCGTCAATGAGCTTCCTCATAGACAGGGACGCTATGTAGCTTTCGTAATGTTGTACGACAATCTTCATAGCTTCCGGGTCGCCTTTTGTTGCGGCTATGATTACCGGGTACGGTAACAAGCCGCGTTCGTCCTGTTCGGTGTTACCATTATGTGCAGTCATAGGCGCGTTCCTCCAAATAGCGTTTTAACAGTTCAAAAGAGCTTGTACGCCGATACTGTATTGTGCTTCTCGGAACATCACGGAGCTTTGCAATTTCCGCGTCGTTCATTTCAAAAAAGTAGTACAGCAATACGGCTTCTCGTTTGTCGTCCGGCAAGCTGTGCAGGGCTTCGGCAAGCAGCTTCGCAGTTATTTCCTTGCCTGCACACAAAAGGATTTTTCAGCTTCATCATGTTCAAAGTAAGTGTCGTAGGTGTAAAGCTGATTTTCCTCTTGCGGAGTTAGGTCAGAAAACGAAACTTCTTGTAGCTGCCGCCTTTTGATTTCCCCGTGGGCGTTGATAGCTTCATTCTTCAACGTCCGCTTGCAAAACCCGTTAAAAGCACATCGGATTTGCCACTGGGTACGATTAGGTTCATTCATGGTATCACCTCCTTTCGCAACCGCGAAAGCGGGTGATGATTTCCCCTTTCGTAATCCCTCAACAAATGGCGCGGGGAATGTGCCAAACATTCAGAGAAAAAATTTGAAAATTTTTCTCCAAAACGACAAAATGCGCCTGCCCGCAGAACGCGGACAAACGCATAGGAAATAGCAAAGCTAATATATTGAATTGTCAGTTCATATTCATAGCCGGAATTACCCGGAGGGGGAGCTACGCTTTTTTTAATTGATGTAACTCATGGGTACTATGAATAACCAAAATGGACACGGTAAATTAACCTCCAATCGGCTACCGTGTCCCTGCAAGTCGTCATAGGTTTGTGCAAACGCAAAGAAACGGCGGCTCTGAAAATCAAAGCCGCCGTTTCAAATGG
>URQR01000197.1 GCA_900550065.1 uncultured Eubacteriales bacterium
TTGACGCGCTTATTGACGTACGTAATTTGCAGGCTGCTATTAAAGCGGCGAACAAAGCGAAGGCGCACGTACAGGCGACGCTCTGCTACACAATCAGCCCCGTACACAATATCGAGTCTTTCACAAAGCTCGCAAAAGAGCTCGAGGGCATGGGCGCGGATTCTATTTGTATCAAGGATATGGCGGGCTTGCTGCTGCCGTACACGACGTATGACCTCGTAAAGGCGATTAAGGAAACAGTTAAGATTCCGGTACAGCTGCACACGCACTACACGAGCGGCGAGGCTTCGATGGCTTACTTAAAGGCTGTTGAGGCTGGCGTAGACGTAATTGACTGCGCGATGTCGCCGATGTCTATGGGTACGTCTCAGCCGGCGACAGAGTCGATGGTTGCGGCGTTACAGGGTACAGAGTATGATACGGGATATGACCTCGGTCTTTTGACAGAGATTGCGGACTATTTCCGTCCGCTGCGCGAAAAGTATCTTGAAAGCGGCCTCATGAGCACGAAGGTTATGGGCGTCGACGTAAATACGCTCTTGTACCTTGTATCGCAGCTCAAGCAGCAGGGAAGAGAAGACAAGCTTATGGACGTGCTGAAGGAGGTACCGCGTGTACGCGAAGACCTCGGCTATCCGCCGCTTGTTACGCCGTCGAGCCAGATTGTTGGCACGCAGGCTGTGCTCAACGTTTTGACCGGCGAGCGCTATAAGATGGTGTCGAAGGAAACAAAGGGTATTGTACGCGGTGAATACGGCCAGACGCCGGTTCCGATTTCGGACGAAATTGTAAAGAAAATTATTGGCGACGAGCCGCGCATCACCTGCCGTCCGGCGGATAAAATTAAGCCGGAGCTTCCGAAGCTTCGTGAAGAGGTGAAGGAGTGGCAGGAACAGGACGAGGACGTACTCTCCTATGCACTGTTTGGACAGGTTGCGGTGAAATTCTTTGAGTGGCGCCGTGCGCAGAAGTACAAAATTGATACGGAATATATTGATATGGACGCAATGACGTATCCGGTTTGATGAAAAAGTTCTAAAAATAGAATAACAAGCCCTCCCCACGCATACTCTTGTATCAAGAGGCTATGTAGGGGGAGGGTTTTTCATTGTCCAAACGTATTATATCAATGATATTGACTGCTATTGTGTGCCTATCCTGTATGAGCGTCGGGGTGTCCGCCGCTCCGGCGGAAGGCGGTACGCTGGAGCTTTCTGCGCCGTCCGCGATTTTGATTGAACAGACGACGGGCAACGTCCTGTTTGAAAAGAATCCGGACGAACGCCGTCCGCTTGCCAGCGTGACGAAAATTATGACGATGCTGCTCACGATGGAGGCAATTGACGGCGGTAAAATTACATTAGAAGACAAAGTTGTAGCGAGCGAACGCGCCAAAAGCATGGGCGGCTCAACGATTTTCCTTGATACGGGAGAAGAAATGAGCGTCAATGACCTGCTAAAGGGGATTGCGGTCGCCTCCGGTAACGACGCCTGTGTCGCAATGGCGGAGTATATTGCCGGCAGCGAAGAGGGATTTGTCAATATGATGAATGCACGGGCTGCTGAGCTGGGTATGACAAATACGAATTTTGTTAACACAAACGGCCTTGATGCGGATAATCACTATTCCTCGGCGCGCGATATTGCAACCATGTCGCGTGAATTATTGAAGCACAAAAAGATTTTCGACTACACGACAATTTGGATGGATAGCCTGCGTGACGGCAAGTTCCAGCTTGCTAATACAAATAAGCTGATTCGCTTTTATAAAGGCGCGAACGGCCTGAAAACTGGGTCGACCGATAAGGCACTCTGCTGTTTATCCGGTAGTGCGATGCGTGACAATTTACAGCTAATCTGTGTTGTAATGGCTGCACCGACCTCGCCGCAGCGGTTTGCAGATGCGTCAAAAATGCTTGATTACGGCTTTGCAAACTACGCTATTAAACGGATTGTGACCAAAGACGAGAGCCTTGGAGACGCGCCTGTTGTGAACGGGATGGAGCAGACTGTGCCTGCCGTTGCAAAAGACGACTACGACGCGCTCACGGCTAAGGGGGATAATACCGACATTAAGCGTGAATTGGTCTTCAACGAAACAATTACCGCACCAATCAAGATTGGCGATAAAATCGGCGAAATACAGCTCAGCACAGCGGAAGGGCCACTTGCATCAGTTGATATTGTAGCGGCGGGCAATGTCGCAAAGATGACCTATGGCGCTATGCTTGGCAGAACGCTTATGGCGTGGCTTGGAAGTGTAAAATAATAAAAAGTGCAGCTATGAATGTAGGACGTATTGGGATAGTAAATCCCAATACGTCTTTTTGTGTATAAATTGTGCTATACTTTGTAATTATAGTTAGCGTAGATTGGAATAATTATGAATAATGCTGTTTGACACAGAAAATGGTATTATGATATAATAAATCATATTTTTTACCGGAGGCGAAACAAATGATAGCAGATTGCCTGAGTATCAATGAAAAAAACCATCTGCAAATTGGTGGGCTTGACACCGTGGATTTGGCGAAACAATACGGAACGCCGCTCTACGTGATGGATGAAGAACAAATCCGGAACAATTGCAGGCTGTATAAAGATGCGATAGATAAATTCTATGACGGAAACGGATTGATTTTGTACGCTTCTAAGGCGTTTTCCTGTATGCATATTTATAGGGTCATGATGCAGGAAGGGCTCTGAATCGACGTTGTGTCGGGCGGCGAGCTCTATACGGCGGTCAAGGCGAGATTTCCAATGGACAAGGTGTATTTCCACGGCAATAATAAAACAAATGATGAAATTGAGCTTGCTATAAAGAACGGTGTTGGCAGGATTGTGGTCGACAATGTGTTTGAACTTGGCAGAGTCGACGCAATTTCGGCAAAATACAACAAAACGGCGAAAATTCTATTTCGGATTAAGCCGGGCATCGACGCACATACGCACGATTTCATTCAGACGGGGCAGATTGACTCGAAATTCGGTGTTGCGCTCGAAACTGGCGAGGCGATGGATATCGTGGCGCAGGCGGCAAAGCTGGAAAATGTCGAAGTGGTTGGTGTCCATTGTCACATCGGGTCGCAGATTTTCGACCTTGCGCCGTTTGAGTTGGCCGCTAAAGTTATGACGAATTTTATGGCCGATGTAAAAGACAAACTTGGCCTGTCGCTGAGTGAGCTGAATTTGGGCGGCGGCTTTGGAATCAAATATCTCGATTCGCACGACCCGATTGCGTATAATGCATATATCGAGTCGGTTTCAAAGGTGATTAAGGAAACGGCGAAAAGCCGCAATATTAATGTGCCAAAGATTTTAATGGAGCCCGGGCGTTCAATCGTTGGTCCGGCGGGAATTACGCTTTACACGGTTGGCTCGGTCAAGGAAATACCGAATATACGCACGTATGTATCGGTCGACGGCGGCATGACGGATAATCCGCGCTACATCCTCTATCAGTCGGAGTACAGCGCGCTGCTGGCGAACCGGGCGGGAGAAGCGGCTGTAAAACCCGTTACGATAGCCGGCAGATGCTGTGAGTCGGGCGATTTACTTGCTGAAGGGGTTATGATGCCCGATGTGAAGGCTGGCGACACGCTCGCAGTGCTTGCGACCGGCGCGTATAACTATTCCATGGCGAGCAATTATAACCGTGTACCGCGCCCGCCAGTCGTTATGGTGAGCGGCGGAAAATCTAAGGTTGTAATAAAGCGGGAAACATATGACGATTTAAT
>URQR01000198.1 GCA_900550065.1 uncultured Eubacteriales bacterium
CCGAAATATACGCCGCATTCGTACCCTCTTATCAAAACCTTTTTCCCGATGTACTGTTCGTAAATTTTCATGATTATCTCTCCTTTTTGTTGGTTTTGCCTTCCTCCATAAATTTCTCTATCTCCACCTGTCCCTCCAGCACCGGTGTATCGTACTTGCAGTGTTCGCGATGTTGCTTTGCGCCGCGTTCCGTCGCAAGGACGCGACCACGCTTCTGGCATTTGTACGCCGTGATTAATCGGTATTGCATACCGTCTCCTCCTCAAACAGATTGTGCTTAGTCTGGTAAATCAATATTGAAAATAATAGCCTTAGTCCACGGGAGTGTAGCGTAGGCAGCTTTTATTTCCTCGTCGCTCATATCTTCGCAATCGCCGCTGAAAATTCCCCTGTCCGTCAGCGCGGCGTCTATCTCGTCGGAATCGTCATCTTCGCGAAAATACAGCCTTTCCTCTCCGACAAGGTATTCGTCAATACGGCTGCTACCCCAGCCGCCAAGCCACCGTCTGTATTCATCACTTCCCACAATTTCACCGTCCACCATCGGAACAATAGGCAAATCCGGGTTTTCCTGTATGTGTTTTAAAAGCTCTTTAATTTTTCCACGCTCTTTTTCGGTGGTCATAGCTCCCATCCATCCTTCCTAACGCCGAACGCATCACCAAGCTGCACCGTTTCCGGGTAATTCGCCATTGTAGTTTGTATGGCGTACTTGTCGGTTTCCGTGGCATAATACCGCACGACTTTCGCGCTGAGCTTATCCAGCGCGATATGCCCGCAGCTCATGCCGTCATACATGGACAGCACTTCAATTTCTTCCTCCCGGATACCCGGTATGTATGACAGTATATGTGCGATTACGTCTACCGTCCAGCCGTTTCCCAGCATTTTGTACGCCTGTGTGTCGCTGACCGGAAACACATAGCTGTCCGGTACAGTTTGAAGCCGCTTGCACTCCGTCACCGTCAGCTTGCGGATGATATAGAACCCGTCCGGGAGCCCGATAGGATACGGTTTGTTTTGAATTGTAATAATGCCTCCGCGCACTTCATAAACTGGTTTTTTGTTTACTTCCGTATTTTCTATTATTTTCATTTTTCCAGCTTGTCCAGCAATTACAGATGGTGATTTTCCATTTGTAAAACCCACCGTGTAACCTTGTGCAGTACCGTTTCCATCCTTATACTGACATCGTATTCCAGATTCACTTGTAACAACATTGCAGGATTTAAGCGGTATATATTCAATCCGTTCATCCGGACATGCGTACAATCCTGTTTTTGCGCCTAAGCCACCACCCTGCGCGCACAGGGCCGTTGACTTGCCCTCCGTAGAATAAACGCGGTATTGTTTTGAATCGTGCGCCGGATTTTTTGCGGTGTTTTCAACCGTCCCAATGCGGATTGGTTCTGCCGCGTGTGTTCTTTGTCGTTTCACAAGTGATCTATCCGGCTGCTCGCCGTGACGATATGAAGCAGTAAGTGCATATGCTTTTCCGTTTTCAAGATTAGCAAATCCGTATCCCGTTTCCAGAATATCTTTTAGCAGGATACCCCGGTCGTCCGGCTGTGGTACGTTTGGAATGTTGTGGGCGTAAAACCTCTGGCGGTTCTGTGCTGACACAAGCGCGGAATTGATATACTGTAAATCAACGCCCAGCTCGCGGCTGATTTGGTCTTTGATGGGCTGGGCCGCGCTTTTGTTGTTCTCATATAGGAAGTAGTCGGGCTTGTATTTTTGCTTCGCAATGAGATAATTACGGAACAGTTCCCAACCTTCGCCCTCTGGTTTTGTTTCGCGGCTGCTTGTTTGTGCAATGCTCCATTTTGTGCAGGGCGAACCGCCCAGCAATAGTTTAATCATTTACGCAAGTCCCCTTTCGTCAAAGGGGCGGCGCGCCTTTGAACATGTGTCCCTTCTCTTTTTTCGCACGACACGACATTTTTAAGGTTTGTTTTCCACATCAGCTTACAAAAAGGAATGCCGTGCAAATCGCAATAAATACAACCTTCACATATCATAATATAACTCCTTTCAAGCAGTCTGCCCTCTCACTGCCCGCGCAAACTGCCGTCTATATCGCACGGCATAATTGCTGCAATCAGTTCTTTACTATCGTCCTCTATACACACGGGGCTTTTTCCTCCCGAATAAACAAATACACCCTTCGCAAATCTTTTACGAAATTTTTCTTCAATCCATACTGCTCCATCGCTGCCGTCTGCTGGCGTGAGCTTTCTATAAAGCTTCCCATGCGACGCATACAATTCATTTGTTATTTTCATTTCGTTCGATTCATAAAAGCCTCTCAACTGCTTTGCTATGGCACCTGTTTTGGTGCATTTTGCACAGTCAAATAATATCTGTCGCTCCGGCAGCACAAAGGCGCGCACGCCGTCGCTAAACAGGATGTGGCCCTCTGAAAAGGTTTCACAGAAAACCGGCTCTTCGTTCAAAAGCCTCTTGAATATGTATTTTTGTATTTTATCTGTTGGTGATTTCATTTCCATATCCTTTCTATTACTTGACTTATTTCACTACTTGTTGTATACTATTAATAGTTCAATTTGCGCGATTCTTCGCGCTCCCTGCGCTGTGAGTTGCCGCTCCGCGCGGGGCTTTTTTTGTGTTGGGATTGCAACATGGACAGATATACCCGGAACGGGGAATTTTTGCCCGTATGCTTATGTTCCACATCTTTTGGCAATTGGTGCGCCTTTCTTTCACGCCCCCGCACCTCCCCACATGCCGGTAACAAGTATGTAAATCAGCGCATATTCAAGCGCAAATACCGCCACCGATAGAGTTTTTCTCAGCTTCGCCAGCCGCCGCAAAATCCGCATACGTCTGTACCGGGGGATGCTGCGCTTGAGCGGTACGAGCTTGTCCGTGTAGATTGTTGTTGTCATTTGTGTTCCTCCTTTTTATGCCGTGGGATTGTAAAGCGCGTTGTATTTGCCGTCTTTATTTAATTGGATATCTTTAATTAGTTGCTGTATGCTGATTCCAAAAATGCCACGCACTATTTCCTCCGGCCCTATTGTTTTTTCGGTATCACATACTACAAATTCACATTTTAAGGGCTCCTTTACTTTCATTTCACTCACCTCGCTTTGTTTCATAAAAAATCTAACTACTCTTTTTTGAGCTGAAATATAAAGAGGCACTTGAAGATATAGACCAATAATTCTTTCCGGGCCGGCATATCAGTCGGCCCGGTTTTCTGCTACCTCTACTTCTATAGTGCTCAACCGAAAGATAATAGTCCGTAGCTCGTCAATCAGTTTCTCTGCCCGCTCCAACTCTTTCGTTACGTTTTCCGCTCCTACTATTTTTACATTTAACATTTTCCATCACCTCCTCCGCTCCATCAGTCGTTTTTTCTTATGCTGGCTTGTCCGCTTGCTAAATTTGTAAAATAATGTTATAATCACAACGAGGTGATTATATGCTGATAAAAGAACAAAGAAAAATTTTGCGTTATATTGCTCGACATGAAAACTTAAAAGACATTTTACAAAAATATAATGTCGATTATTATAAACTCCAAAAAAATATATCGGAGGAAAACGCGTCTGATAATAACCAGTTAACTAACTACAAAATCGATAAAAGAACCAAAGTTACCTAAACCCCTCGGTCAAAAACAGAAAAGCCAGAAAGTAGACCACTATATGTCCCAACAAGGTAAACAC
>URQR01000199.1 GCA_900550065.1 uncultured Eubacteriales bacterium
ATCACCTCGTCCGTGTCGATAAACCGTCGGCCCAGCTTTTTCGCCAAAAGGTGCCCGACTGTCGTCTTTCCTGTTCCCATAAAACCTGTCAGCACAATATTCTTCACTGTCCAAACCCCTCGCGTTTGATGTCTTCGTAAATACCGTGGTCAATTTTCTCGCCCGTGAATATCTCGTATGCTACAATTCCCTGATAAATCAGCATACCGAGCCCATTAATGCAGACGCGCGCGCCATGCTCCTTCATTTTGCGTAAAAACACCGTTTCCGGCGGATTATAAATCATATCTGCCGCCGCTGTATCTTTGTCCACAAACGAAAAGTCGCTGATTGGGCAGGCGTCAATATCCGGCTCCATTCCGGCGGAGGTCGTGTTCATTACCACGTCATAGCGCGCGTGCTCCCGCTTCGTATGTACCGTATAGCCGCACGCCTCTTTCACAAATTCGGCCAGCGCGTCGGCGTTTTTCTGCGTCCGGTTCAGAATTGTGATACTCTTTGCGCCAAGCATTGCAAATTTCACACAAATGGGGCGCGCCGCGCCGCCAGCGCCGAGGATGAGCAAATCCTTACCGATTATCGGCGCGCCGCCGTTGACAAGCGAGAGATAAAACCCGTCCGCGTCCGTATTGTAGCCGTACAGCTTCCCATTTTCATACTTGACCGTGTTGACCGAGCCATACAGCTTCGCGTCGGATGCAATTTCGTCTAAATACTGCATCACCTCGACCTTATACGGCGCGGTTACGTTCACGCCCGCAAAATTCAACGCCTTTAGGCCGCGCACCGCGTCGCCGAGCTGTCCCGGCAGCACCGGCAGCGCCGCATAGTTGCGTCCATACACCTGTGAAATATAATTGTGCATCTGGGGCGAGTAGGTGTGCTCCACCGGATAGCCCATCAGCCCCAAAAGTTTTGTGTGCCCGTCAATTTCCCGCATTTACATATCGCTCCCTGTCTTTATTTTTTTATATAAATTTGTCCGTAGTAGTTACCCTTCCTGTCCCTATCCGTATAGTCCGCGCCGACGCCTAAAAACGCATAGTCACCGTCAAGCATACTGTCCCGATGCGGCGCGGAATTCATCCACGCAAAACAGGCGGAAAACGCGTTTTTGTTCAGCGCAAGGTTTTCGCCCAGCTTCTGCCACGCGGCGGCGCCTTCCTCGCGCATATAGCGTTCCGACGGCTTTGACCCGTCGCGGCCCGTGTGGTCGAAGTAGTCGTTTCGCTGCATATCCGTGCAGTGCTTGCGCGCGGCAGAGGCGGCGGCATTGTCCGCCGCAAGCGGGGCAAGCCCGCTGTACTTTGCGCGCAGTGCGTTCGTCACCAGCTCGATCACGCGGCTTTCCGCCGCGGCAATCTCTTCTTCACTTTTGGCGGAGTCGTAGGTTTTGTTGCCGCTCCCCTGCGTCGAAAAATACAGCCCGCCGAACCGCGTTGCAATATCGTCGTAAAACACCTCTGTCAGCGGCGTAGAAAACCGCTCCGCAAGCTTCTCCTTGCTGTACGCCGACAGCAGCGCTGTGTCAAAAAGCATATTATCGCTGATTGAAAAAAACTCTGTGATTGCGCCGTTTTTCTCGCCAAACAGCATTAGCTCCGGCGTGTTGCTGTTGTATAACTGCCAGACAAAGCCCTTGCACGAGTCGAACATCTCGTCCGGCTCGCCAAAGGTCTGCTTTATCGCCGCCATGCCATCCGTAAAACAAACCGTTTTTCCGCTGTGTACAAGATACTGCGTATCACAAATCAGCACGGCATTCTGCGTGCCGTCCCAGTCCACAATTTTGTTCAGACTCTCCGCGATATAGCGCACCGGCACATACGTCCGCTCGCCAATCAGAACCGGGCATGCGTCGAGAGCAACCGTTTCCGTCCTGCCGTTTTCCGTCTTTTGCGCACTGTATGCACCAATTGTAATTACATTTTTAACGGTATCGTTTGAGACTGTGACCGTCTGTGTTTCCCCTTCCCAGTCCACCTGTGCGCCCAAGCTTTCACTAATAAAACGCAGGGGCACGAGCGTACGCGAACCGGCGAGCACGCCGCGCGCCGCCTCATCTGTCTGGTACGTGCCATTTAGATAAATTCCAATGTCTTCCTGTTCAATCTCTATTTGATGATGCGGCGGCGTATCCCCTGCTGCGTAGGACATGCCAAAGCCGAGCAGTACACACAATGTCAGACAGCATAAAAATATCCGTTTCTGCACTGTATCCCCTCCTCTATTCCGTCTTTCATTACTAAATTTCGTGCAGACAGCACGAGCTAAGACTCATATATATTATACAAAGAATGTGGCTTCTTCCAAGCGCAAGAGTTCCGCTCTTGCGTATATTATACATTATCTTATGCCCTTTTTCCATACTTTTTTCTGCTTCATTTATACTCGGTATAAAAAACCGGGAAACAATCTACCAATCCTTCTTAAAAATACCCATTTTTTACTGGAATTTTTGCGATAAATACGCTATAATAGACATAATTGATGTTTTAGGGGGTAGCAGTGGTGAAAAAAAAGGATAAAAAAAGAAAGGTTCAAATACAAAAAATTGTTTGGTGGTTCGTACTCATCTCTCTCGTGCTTTCCATTGGCTATGTTATTTTAGAAATCGTGCTTTCGCCGTCCGTTGCAGACCCGTCCGCTCCATACCAGCGTGTCAAGGGCGATTACGTGCTGATGCTGGCACAGTGTGTGCTGGGCGTGCTTGCAATGTTTTTGCCCAGTATTTTGCGCAGAAGGGCGCACTTAGCTATTCCGTCAAACATGCTCGTCGTCTATGCCGTATTCTTATACTGTGCCATCTTTTTGGGCGAGGTGCGGCGGTTTTACTATATCGTGCCGCACTGGGACACAATCCTGCACACGTTCAGCGGCGCGATGCTCGGCGCGCTCGGCTTTTCGTTTATTACCTTCCTAAACAAAACAGAACGCATCCCCGTTAACCTCAGCCCTGCGTTTATTGCCGTGTTCACCTTCTGCTTCGGAATTACGCTCGGCGTACTGTGGGAGTTTTATGAGTTTATCTGTGACGGCGTATTGCATACAAATATGCAAAAATTTGCGCTCGAATCGGGTGAGCCGCTCCTCGGGCGGGCGGCGCTGCTTGACACCATGAAGGATTTATTTGTCGACGCGGCGGGCGCGATTGTAATCTCTATAATTGGTTACATTTCGCTGAAATTCAAAAAGGGCTGGATTGACGGACTGTTGTTAAAACGAAAAAACGCCTCCGGCGGCCAGAACGAAAAATAATTTATTTAGCAGGTATAAGCCTTTCACTTTGCGTCCATACTCCTTGTGAATACATAAAAGGAGTAAACGAAGATGAGAAAACTTGCTGTTGCATTACTATTCGGTTTGATTGTATCCATGTTTATGATGGCCTACGCCGACGAAACACAAAACGAAATTGCCTCCGGCGTCGTGCGGCTGCATATCGTTGCAAACAGTGATGAAGCGGGCGACCAGACAGTCAAGCTGATGGTGCGCGACGAGATCATACGCGAATTTTCCGCAGTTTTGTCACAGGCGCAAAGCCCGTCGGATGCAGAGCACATCGTGTCGGAGAATCTTGGCCGGGCGGAAGAGATTGCAAACCGCGTATTAGCTGAAAACGGCTATTCCTACCGCGCACAGGCGTCGCTCGGAGAGGCGCACTTTCCCGT
>URQR01000200.1 GCA_900550065.1 uncultured Eubacteriales bacterium
CTGCTTGGCAGAATCGGAACGGAAAATTTTAATAAAAAGAGAGGGTACTATGACACAAGCCGAAAGAAGAATCTTTCTCATTCAACAGCTCCTTAGCGAGCAACCTAAATATAATAGCATGACGATACCGCCAGGCGAGACGGAACAAAAAACTTTACTCCGCTCCCTTATAAATATCCGCCAGCCATACGCGGTCACAGACGAGTTTTTATCGGTTCAGGACAAATATTTACAAAATGCGCTCGCCCAAAAAGGAATCACCGAGCTTGCAAGCCTAACCCCCGTGTTGGATGGAATCTATCTTTGGCGGGGAGATATCACCACACTGCGATGCGATGCGATTGTCAACGCCGCTAACCGCGGTATGACAGGGTGCTATCTCCCCTGTCACAGTTGTATCGACAACTGTATCCATACTTATGCCGGTGTACAGCTTCGGCTTGCATGTGCAGAAATTATAAAAAAGCAAAGGCAGGAAGAAGCAACCGGGACAGCAAAAATCACACCCGCCTATAATTTGCCCTGTAACTATATTTTGCACACAGTCGGCCCGATAATACAAGGATGTTTGACGCAAAAGGATAAAGCATTGCTTGCTTCCTGCTATCGTTCCTGTCTGGAACTTGCAGAACAAAACAGTATAAAAAGTATCGCCTTTTGCTGTATTTCCACAGGAGAGTATCATTTTCCAAATAATGAGGCGGCAGAAATCGCAGTAAAGACCGTGCGGGACTATCTCCGCCAAACCCATAGTGCCATTGAGGTGATTTTTAATGTTTACAAGGATATTGACTACCAAATCTACAAAAACATATTTACAGCAAATTGAACGCCTGCGGCAGGCAATTGATTCCGCGGACTCTGTGGTAATTGGTGCGGGAGCGGGGTTATCCACATCGGCGGGATTTGTTTACTCAGGCGACCGGTTCAAAGAATATTTTTCAGATTTCATAGCAAAATATGGATTTCAGGATATGTATTCCGGCGGTTTTTACCCCTTTTCTTCACCAGAGGAACATTGGGCGTATTGGAGCCGATATATTTACATCAACCGCTATAAAAATCCGCCTAAACCGGTTTATGATACCCTCTTAAAACGATTCAAAGCAAAAGATTACTTTGTCGTCACCACCAACGTAGATCATTGTTTCCAAAAGGCAGGATTTGATAAAAGTCGGTTATTTTACACGCAGGGTGATTACGGCTTATTCCAGTGCAGCGGGCCATGCTGCCACGAAACATGGGACAACGAAACAGTGATTCTTAAGATGCTAAAACAGCAGGACAATATGCGCATCCCGTCAGACTTACTGCCGGTATGTCCGCACTGCGGTAAGCCTATGAAAATGAATCTTCGGGCGGATAACAGCTTTGTAGAGGATACAGGATGGCACACGGCGGCAGACCGCTATAGAAATTTCCTGCGGACAAGACAGGGGCGTCGGGTACTATTTTTAGAGCTTGGCGTCGGGTATAACACCCCCGGTATTATCAAGTTTCCGTTCTGGCAAATGTCAGAGGAGAATTCTCACGCTGTTTATTGCTGCATCAATAATAGCCATGCTGCTTGTCCAAACAATATCCAGCAGCAATCCATTTGTATTGATGAAGACATCGGAATCGTCTTGGACGATTTGTAACGAATCATTTTGTCCTTTAGGCAGTTGAAAATCCTCCTGTATTTCAGCTAAAAAAGAATCCGAAAGCCGTATGCCCTTGCAAAAATTGTCGTTATCTGGTATAATACGCAAAGGCTTTGCCTTTGCACAACGGCACGCTTGGACGTTATTGGAAGAAATCGCTGTCGGAGCAATGCTCCTCCCGCATAGCGGGAACGCGTTTTCTTCGGGTTTGTGCTTCTTTTGTGGATTGGGTATTCGCTGATTATTTATTCGCCTCCAAAATAAATCGGGCGGCGAATATAAATCATAAAAAATAATGAAAAGGCTGAGGATTAAATTGATTAAAGACTACTGGAAAGATTTAAAACGGGAATTTCACGGCTACAATGCAAAACTATTTTCAAAAGATTTGATGGCAGGACTTACAGTTACGGCGGTTGCACTCCCGCTTGCGCTGGCTTTTGGCGTCAGCTCTGGTGCAAGTGCGGCAGCGGGACTGATTACGGCGATCATAGCCGGGCTGGTTATCAGTATTTTTTCCGGCGCATCGTTTCAAATTTCCGGTCCAACGGGAGCTATGACGGCGGTACTGATTACAATCGTTGCAAAATATCAGATGCAGGGCGTATTTATCGCCTGCCTGATTGCAGGAATTATCCTGCTTCTGTTCGGGCTTTTTAAAATTGGTAATTTGGTGAGTTTTATTCCGATGCCGGTCGTAACAGGATTTACGTCCGGCATTGCGATAATTATTGCACTTGGACAGATTGATAACTTTTGCGGAACAACTTCTGTCGGCGATTCCGCGCTGATGAAGCTGTTTTCCTACACGACGCTCGGCTTTTCGCCGAACTGGTTTGCTGTGTTGACCGGGTTGCTTGTCGTTGCAATTATGGTTTTTTACCCCAAAAAGTGGAACAACATTGTTCCATCATCGCTCGTTGCAATCATCGTCGCTGCTCTTGTCAGCAACGGTTTTGGCTTTGACGTTGCAACAGTTGGCGAGATTCCGCAAACGCTTCTGCCGGAGCAGCGGTTAACTATTGCCGGAATTGATTGGGCTGTAGCAAAGGAATTAATTGCGCCGGCATTTACAATTGCGATGCTGGCGATGATTGAAAGCCTTTTGTGCGGCTCAGCAGCAGCGAGAATGAATAAGGAACCGATTAACGCAGACCGTGAACTTGTAGCGCAGGGCATCGGTAATATTTTAATTCCGTTTTTCGGCGGTGTGCCGGCAACGGCGGCAATCGCGCGGACAAGTGTCGCAATTAAATCCGGCGGCGTTACGCGGCTGACAGGTATTATCCATGCGGTTGGATTGCTTTTATCTATGTTTTTGCTCGGGCCGTTGATGGCAAAGTTGCCGCTTGCGGCTTTGGCCGGCGTATTAATTGTAACAGCATGGCGCATGAATGAGTGGAGCAGCATCCGATATATTTTCTCAAAGCATTTTAAGGGTGCAATTGCAAAGTTTTTGATAACAATGGCATGTACGGTCATTTTCGATTTGACAATCGCCGTACTGGTCGGCGTTGCATTTTCATTTTTACTGTTTGTTGCAAAAGCTTCTAATATAGAAATTAATGTTTCAAAAGTAGAGAACGAAAAGCTGCGTGGTATGGACGCTGATGTAGAACGAATTCATAAAAACGCAATGGTTGTCTACATAACGGGAAGTATCTTTTTTGGAAACAGCAGTAAGCTCAATACAGCAATTGAGCAGCTTCCGGCTTGTGATGAGATAATTTTTTCTCTGCGCGGTGTATCGGCGATTGATACCTCCGGCGCACAAAATCTTTACGAAATTTGTGAGGCACTGCTTGCTCAAAATGTGAGCGTTTGCTTTTGCGGGGTACAAAGTTCCGTCAGAGAAATGCTCCAGCGTGCCGGCATAGAAGCGCTTTGCGGCGGCGAGGCGTTTTATTGGAGCGTTGACAAAGCGCTTATGGCCGCGGTGGTGCAGAACCGCTTTTCTGATTCAACAATATAAGCTTCATAAAAAAGCACGGTAATTATTAAAATTAGCGTGCTTTACATTT
>URQR01000201.1 GCA_900550065.1 uncultured Eubacteriales bacterium
CAGGGGCACCAGAGTGCGGTTATTCATTAGCTGCGCCGGAACGTCCAGTAGCTTGACTTCACCGTTGACCAGCATTGCGTTGTTGTCAATGGTGATTTGCACCGTTGTCCCGCCTTTTACTGCTATGGCGGTTTGTGTGTCATCGTTCCACTGAACCTCCGCACCCAGCGCTTCAAATATCGCCCGCACAGGCACCAATACCCGGTCCTCTATCAGCACCGGCGGCTGGTCGAACTGCACCGGTGTGTTGTTTACAAGCACATGAATGATTGCATTATAATGGATAGTGACGAAAAACAACTCCTCATTGCCGGCCTTAGAAATGTAAATCATATTCCACTGTTCCTGATTCCCGCCATAATAAACATCTGTCAAAACATTACCATTTAAATAGCCAATATAGTCAACAGGAGTCCCGTGTGCATGGAATCCGTAAAAGGCGTATTCCCCAATGAAAGTAACACTGTCCGGGATAGTAACGCTGGTCAGGTTGAAACAATAGGTAAATGCCCCTTTGCCAATTGAAGTAACGCCGTCCGGAATGGTAACGCTGGTCAGACTTCTGCAATTAAATGCATATTCTCCGATGGAGGTGACGCCATCCGGAATGGTATAGGCTGTATCGCTTTTTCCTGTGGCATATTGTAGAAGCTTGGTCTTGTTTTTGTTAAACAGGTTGCCGTCTACAGAGGCATAATACGGATTGTCAAAAGCAACAGTAATATCAGACAGGCTTCTGCAATTGTAAAATGCCAGCGAATCAATCGAGGTGACGCTGCTCGAGATGGTGACACTGGCCAAACTGTCGCACTCGTAAAAGGCCCCTTTACAGATTGCAGTGACGCCGCTTGGAAGGGTGACATTCGTTAAATTGGGACACCATGCAAATGCGCCGGTATGTATCGAAGTGATGCTGTCCGGGATAGTGATACTGGTCAGGCTACTGCACCATGCAAATGCTAATTCACCAATCGAGGTGATGCCATCTTCTATGACAACATTTTTAATTGTAGTATTGCATTGATAAGTGTGTCCATCCGCCATGGTAACCTCTTGATATGTTACATCAAAATCAAGAAGCAGCCATGGAGCAGAAGTACCGATAGAGTCCCCAAAATCATTCATCTCGCCTGTGCCTGAAATTGTGAGGGTACCGTTGTCGTCCAAAGCCCATGCCAGGCTCGAGCCGCAGACGCCGCTTCCTGCAGCGCCGGCAGTTATAGGCATGGCCGCCAAAAGTCCCGTTAGCATGCACAAGAGCAATGCGGCAAATAATATCCGCTTCATTTATTTATCCCCCTCGAAAAATTTTTGCTGTTACACAGTTAGAATATAGCATATTTTTTTCTGTTTGTCTATTTTTCATTTGAAGTTTTTGCAATTGAAATCGTTAATGGCTATTTATTGGCTTTGCCTGCTGACATGAAAAGAACCAGCATAGATTCTATGCCGGTTCCTGTTTATTCCGCACAACCTCTTAACGAAATTAAAGTGTCGCTTCAAAGACAAGCACGTCCTGTGCATCAATTTGTATATCGCAGATATCGCCGTTTCTAATGGATACACATTCCTGATTAATACAGCGAAGCTTATAAGCCTGCGGAATTTTGATAAGCGCGTGCTGCGCTCCGTCGCGGTTTTTGAGAATCAGCAGACGTTTCCCGTCGCCCTCCAGCACCTTCAGCCGCAGCAGATGCGTCGGATTGAGCAGGCTGATCTCTTTTTGAATGTTGAGCATCTCACAAAGCAGCTTCCGGCTTGCCCGTGACGGACGCGTAAAATACCTCTGGAAAAACATTGTTCCAATCCGATAAGCTGTACCGTCATAGTAACTGTTTTTTGTAACGGCACATTTCCCGTTGTCAAATACGCCGATAATTTCCGCCGTGGAGGGAAGCAGCTCAAGCGATAAAAACCAACCTTCCACTTCGCAGTCGCTGAGCGAGAGAACCGGTGCTTCAATTGCTTTGATATCCTCGACCTGCGCACCGAAGACATTGCTAATCTTTTTAAGGCTCTCATGCGCCATTACGCCGTAGCGGTCCTTCATGGCGCACATGCCGTCGGCGATAACCGTCCCGCCATTTTTTACGAACATGTCGATTGCTTCAACGACATCGGCTTCGAGCGCATATGTATTTGGAAGAAGCAGCGTATCGCCCTTATGCAGTCGGTTGACTTCGCTTTCATGGATAAACTTTGCGCTTAAATCGAGGTCGGCACACATTAGATAAGCCCCAATCAGCGCATCCATTCCGATATGGACATTGCGCGGGTAGAGCGGGTCGTTGCCGTTCCCTTCTGTAGCGCCGAGTAGGATAGAGTTGTCGGAATAGAGGATATATACGTCCGGTTTCGGCGCTTTTACACTGTTGAATAAAGCCTGATTTTCCTGCACGGTCTGCGCGACGTCGCATGCAGCTTCAAGCCGTTCAGACGGCTGCCCAAGCTGATTTAACAGACCCCATTCGCCGCCTTCAAAGCCGTCCGAACGCGCGTTAAAGCACCAGAACACCGCCGCCTCCGCGCCGGAGCCGAGCGACTCCCAAAGCCAATGCGTAATATCGTCGTAGGATGGGCACAGATATGTGTTGCCGGAAAAAATATTTGTACCGCCTTGTAATTCCGAGACCCAGAATTTATCCTCTTTATGGCGCGTCGTACTTTTCATCAAATCGGCATAATATGCTACAGATTGATCAATCCGGTCGGGCGCAAAACGCACACTATGCCACGACGGATGAGCCGAACAGCCGACAAAATCGACGATTTTTCCTTCTTCAAACACAGACTGGCCCTTAAAATAATTCGGTGTTGCCACGTCGTGCGGGTTAACATGTAGCTCATGCACCGTGTCGATTTTTCGGATTTCAGCGGCAATCAAACGCAGATTTTCGCACAGGCTGTAAACCACATAGTTCGCCCAGTCGATTGCCTCTGCGTACCCTTTAAATCCGAGCGCACAGGCCACGCCCTCCTGTTTTTCTTTGATTTGTTCAAAAGAGTCGTACTGTTTAAAGTGGTGTTTGTTGAGCTGGGCGATGTCGTTGTTGTATTCTCGCTTTAAAAATTCAATCCAATCGTCCATATTGTAATCGTTTAATTCAAACTCTCTGCTCGGTTCGTTCCATAAAATCCACGAATCAAGCGCAGGGCAGGTATGATAATGGCTGACAATTTTGCGCACATATTCCATCGTACGTTCCCGAAAAGCCGCGTCGTCGATGTTGCCAATGTCCTGTGTTCCGCCGGTTACGCGCATCCACCCCGGCGGGGAAACCGACATCAGGGTCGGCACGACCGTCATACCGCATTGCGCCGCAGTTTCAAAGCACGCGTCATAATTAGAAAAGTCCCACTCGCCCTCGTGCGGTTCGAGCTGGTCCCATACCATAAATAGGCGAATCACGCGCAGCCCAGCCTCATGCATCTGCTGTACCCACGCGGATACCTGCTGCGGCGTGTCGGTTTTGTTGATATAGAGCTGGCTGCCAAGCCTTACATCTCTCATTTGTTTTCACTCCTTAATTTATAGTTAATAACAATCTTTTCATTATCTCAAAGACGAAGTCTTTGAAATAATTTTACCATAACTGTGGCACAACCCCGAAGAATTGTGTTCCTGCTAAGCAGGAGGAGG
>URQR01000202.1 GCA_900550065.1 uncultured Eubacteriales bacterium
GTCAACCCTTAAAACAATATTTATTAAATTTTTCTATACTCAATATAAAAAAGAGGCACTGCTTTGTGGGCAACACCTCTTTTTTAACATATTTTTTATTTCTCTGTAATTTTTACACTTTTAATTTCAGCTTCAGCAGAAACCCATTTGGTTGCAATATACTCAAGTGAGCCGACTTCAATCCGTTTGCCGTCCTTTGTATAAAGCGCTGTACCCGTCTGCCGGCCGTCTACCTGTACTGTAATTAATACGTCATACCGGTCAGTTGCGGAGGTCTTAACAATCGAGCCATCTACAAGTACCGAATAGTCGTCGTTTACATTTTTTTCTACATTAACAATTGTACCCATATAAGCTTCGTCAGAAAGGCTGGAATATAGCTCGCCCTTTTTCATCAGTGCGTCTGCGCCTTTATCACGGACTTGGTTGACCTTTAAAACGTATTCTATCTGCACCGGCGTTGCTTTATTGTCGCCGAGCAGCCCAGAAAAGCGGATAAACGCGCCCGCGATACAGAGGAGAATAACCAAAATAATGAGAATATCAACCACACTGACTTTATGAAACAGCTTACCGTTTTTATCAATTATCATTATTCCTCCACCTCCCCGTTTGCGTTATAAAGCGTCATATCCAATACTGCGCCATTAATCGAATACCCTTTGCCCTCTAAAGACATTTTTGCGCCGACTTTAATCGGCATGTTTCCAATACTGATATCTTTGTCATTTTCCGAGGCTGGGGCAGTTACGGTAGCATAGATGTCGTAACGTTCCGGCACGAGCGAATTCTTGTATTCACCACTTACTTCATCTAACACAAGCTTTTTTGCAGGACTAAAGGTCACATTTTTGAGCGTAGCTTCCGCTTTACCGGAAATTGTTACCTTGTCGCCGCTTTTTACTAAATCCAAAACGTCAAGCGTACTTGTTTGTACCTCAACTACAAACTCGAGCTGCTTGTCCGCGCCGCTTCCCTTCATAGGGGATATTACCAATACATATGCGACTATAGCAAGTGCCGCTACGATGACAACCGCAATCAAGATATCAAAAAAGGTAAAGCGCGGTCTTTTTTTTGTGTTACTCTCTGTACTCATTTTTCGTTCCCTCCGCTCTGTAAAATTTCTGTATAGAACGCCTCGATATTTTTGCTCATTACCTCGGCTTTAAACCTCTCATCAAAAATGGCCTTTGCACGGCTGTGCATCTGCTGCATTAATGCTTCGTCGCGGCATAGGCGAATCAAAGCGTCGGCTAAAGCGTCTGCATCCTTCTGCGGTGTAATCAGCCCGTTTTCCCCGTTTGTAATTACGCCGGGATTCCCTCCGAAATCGCTGACAACAGCAGGGATACCGAGGCTCATGCCCTCAAGCAGCGACAAGCTCGTTGCTTCTGTGCCGTAGGAGGCATTGACCTGAATATCTGTGATATTCATTAGTGGCGTCACATCCTCAATAAAGCCTGCAAAGCATAACTTTTCATCAATGCCAAGCTCGAGTGAGAGCTGGCGCAGACGGCCGAGAATTTCTCCTGTTCCGGCGATAATGAACTTTGCTTTAATGCCGCTGTCTAACACCTTTTTCGCCGCGCGCAAAAAGTATTCGTGCCCTTTCACGGGATTGAGCCGCGCTACAATCGAAATCACTGTTTCACCCGGATAAACACCGAACGTCTTACGCGCTTCCGCCTTAGCAGCATCATCAAGCACACGCATTGGTTTCACGCCGTTTAAGATGACCCGAATTTTTGCCGCATCTACGCCGGTATCAGTCAAATTTTGCTTAGCTGCCTCCGCGACGGCAATAATGCCGTCCGCGTAGTGGTTATTGATGATTCCGTTGACTTTTTTTCCAATCCCCTTCGAGATACGCGGGGAAGGGGGGAACACGCTGTGCCGGGTGTAGATGATTTTTGCGTGCGCACGCCTTGCAGCGATGCGCGCCGACATACTCGCGTGAGAATGTACAATGTCCGGACGCTCTTTTTTAAAAATTGCAGTAAGTTTTTTAACCGCCTGCCAGTCAAGTGACTGGTCGCTCATTGCGTTGATTTCAATCAGCTTTACACACAGCTTTTTTAAATGCGGCTTTAACAAACTGCCCTCCGGCAGTACAACCGTGATATCGAACTTGCTTCGATCGGCATATTCAAGGTAAGTCAAAAGGCACTTGCCCGCGCCGCCGATATTCGTATCGCTGATTACATTAAAAACCTTAATCATCGGCCGCCTCCTTTTTCTGTGCTGCTGTATAGCGCAGGCACATACCAAACGCAAGCACCATCCAAAACATCATATAAACACGGTAGTTATAGAATACATAATCAAACACGCCCTGCAGGAAGAACGCCGCGACACCGGCTCCAATCGAGATACTCATTACGCGGTCCATAGACTTTTTCGCCAATATATTCGCACTGCGCGCCATCTGCCGAAAAAAGGCAATTAAAACAAAAAGGAGCGCAGCAAGGCCTATGATACCCGTTTCGACCGTTTGCTGTAGAAAGACGTTGTGCGCGTGCGGCGCGTCGATTTGCGGGTACGAATAGCGCGGATAAATCATATTAAAAGCTTGTGAACCGGGGCCGATTCCAACGAGCCAGAAATCCTGCAGCATCTGAATTGTTCCCAAATAAATCAGTAGGCGGTACGACGATGATGTATCGCCGAGGTTGCCGATACTCAAAAAGCGGTTTAAAACGCTTGCGGGCAGGATAGAGGGGAGGAGAAACAGCGCCAGTAGGCCGAGAGACCAATAGCGTCCGTCCACAAACGTGATAAATATCGCCGCCGCCAACAATAGGCCCACCCAGCAGCCGCGAGACATTGTGAGTATCATACACAGCAGCAATACAGCCGTTATCCCGAAATAAGTAAACTTCGTCCAAAACTTTTTATTGCTCCACATCAGCGCAATGCTAATCGGGATTACTAACAAAAGATATTCGCCGAGTACGTTCGGATTTTCCAACGTGGAAAACGCGCGCATTTTGATATCTGTAAACATTTCTTCGTCGACCCATACCTGTTTGTCCATATCAAGCCCAAAGACATACTGGATAATACCATAAGCGGCAACGAACAGGCCGGAAATTACAAACACAGACAATAGGGAATAGAGCTGCTGCTTTGTTTTGATTGTATTGATGATTGTAAAATAAAAGCTCATCAGCCCAAATTGCAGCAAGCAGATGCTCAGACTGTTTTCACGTGCAACCGAGGTAAAGGAGCAAATCAGCATAATTACCATCAACAAAATCAGCGCAAAGCCAACAATGTCCAGCTTCCATTCCTTGTCACCGGCTGCGCACTTTTTAAGAAACATTGCAAAAAAGCATAATAGTGCAAGGCCCGCACAGAGCATCGTCGGTAAAAACGGAATCGCAAATACTGTAATCCCGATGCCAAGCGGCACATTGAATAGAACGACAAGCGCGCCGACCAGTCCCACTGCAACAAGCGGAGAAACATACGCTGCTAAAAACCCGACCGCTATGCCGGAGACCGCCGCGATTAGCAAACGGTTTTTCGCCGTGAGCTGTGCTTCGTCGTAGTAATCAAATTTCGGCTCGACCGATAAAAATATCCGGAAGAGCGGTTTTACAATACTGTA
>URQR01000203.1 GCA_900550065.1 uncultured Eubacteriales bacterium
GACGGTTTGGTACAAATGGTCGTTACGGATGTGAACAAGACGGACGTTGTGTGCCGCGTGGTGATTGGCGGAAAGATTTCAAACAACAAAAGTGTAAATGTGCCGCAGGTGAAGCTTGACATCCCGTTTTTGCGGGAAAACGATGTTAGGGACTTACTGTTTGGAATTGAAAACGACTTTGATTTTGTGGCGGCGTCGTTTACACGCAGCGCTTCTGATATTTTGTCCATAAAGAAAATTTTAGAGGAAAACGGCGGCGGAGACATACGGATTATTGCAAAGATTGAGAATTTTGAAGGAATCGAAAATATCGACGAAATTTTAAAGGTGAGCGACGGTGTGATGGTTGCGCGCGGCGATATGGGCGTTGAGATTCCGTTTGAAGAAATTCCGGCGCTGCAAAAAATGATTATCAAAAAGACAATGGAATCCGGTAAGCCGGCAATTACAGCGACGCAGATGCTTGAGTCGATGATTCACAACCCGCGCCCGACGCGTGCAGAAATTACCGACGTGGCGAACGCGATTTATGACGGTACGAGCGCAATTATGCTTTCCGGCGAGACGGCTGTCGGCAAGTATCCGGTCGAGGCGGTTTCCACGATGTCGCGTATCGCGAAAAAGACGGAAGAGGATATTAATTATATCAAGCGGTTTTCCGAAAACGACTATATAGCAAACGTCAATATCACCACAGCAATCAGCCATGCGACATGCAGCGCAGCGCACGACTTGGGCGCGGCGGCGATTATTACGCTGACCATGAGCGGGACGACGGCGCGTATGATGTCGAAATACCGTCCGGCTTGTCCGATTATTGGTTGTACCTCGCGCGAAAAGACGATGCGGTTTATGTGCCTGTCATGGGGTGTCATTCCTGTGTATTTGGAAAATATGGAGGACAGCGGGGAGCTGTTTGAGCGCGCGGTTGACGTCGCCCTTGAACGTGGTTATGTCAAGAGCGGGGAAATGGTCGTCATCAGCGCGGGACTGCCGCTGGGAATTCAGGGCACAACTAACATTCTCAAGGTTGAAATCGCGGGTCATGTTTTAATCAATGCAAAGGGAAGCGGGCAAAGCCCGGTATCTGCGCCGGTCTGTGTCTGCAAATCCGCAAAAGAGGCGGAAAAGAAATTCAACGACGGCGATATTTTGGTAATCAGCAACACCGACAACGACCTGCTTCCGATTATCAAGCGGGCCTCCGGCCTTGTGATTGAGTCGGCAAGCTCCGCCTCGCACGGTGTAATTGTGGGGCTGACGCTCGACTTGCCGGTTATTTACGCGGCGAGCAACGCGACGGATATTTTAAAGTGCGGCGCAATTGTAACGCTCGACCCGTCGTGCGGCGCAGTATACAGCGGCACGGTAAAGGTTGGGCAGTAAGGTTTGATTGCAATAAGCGGAGCGGCGGATGCTGCTTCGCTTATTTTTGTATAACTGCGCGAAAAATGTCTCCCGCCTATATTAGGCGGTGACTATATTAGGCGGTCGCTTCTCCAAGCGGCAGGATTCCTATTATCGAGGAAATCTTGTTATAAAAGATTGAAAAATGAATAGATGGGTGGTATAATTTACAAAATAGAAACAATGGTAAAAATTTTCCTGAAGGATGGGGTTTTGATGAAGGATGGCTTTATTAAGGCTGCGGCCGCAACATGTAGTATCCGTGTTGCGGACTGCGCATATAATGCAGAGAACATTATAAAAGCGTGGAAGGAAGCGAGCGGAAACGGAGCAAAGCTAATTGTGTTTCCTGAGCTTTGTATCACGGGTTATACATGCGGTGATTTGTTTTTACAGGAGACACTCCTGCGCGGTGCGGTTGACGCTCTGTTTGAGATTGCGGCGGCGGGAAAGGGGCTGAAAGCGCTTTGCACCGTTGGGCTCCCGCTCATCTATGGGGGAAAGCTATATAACTGTGCCGCCGTGCTCTATGACGGAGCAATATTGGGGATTGTACCAAAATCGAACATCCCGAATTACAGCGAGTTTTACGAGCAACGCCATTTTTGCGCCGCGCCTGCTGAAAACGGAGAAATTGTGTTAAAGGGGCAGGCATATCCGTTTGGCGCAAAGCTTCTTTTTACTTGCGCGTCTATGCCTGCTTTTACACTCGGCGTTGAAATCTGTGAGGATTTGTGGGTGCCGCAGCCGCCTTCATCGAACCATGCGCTCGCGGGTGCGACGGTAATTGCGAACCTTTCGGCAAGCGATGAAGTCATTGGCAAAGCGGACTACCGCCGTTCACTCGTCAGTGCGCAATCGGCGCGGCTGATTTGCGGCTATGTGTATGCTGACGCGGGCTTTGGCGAGTCGACGACCGATTTGGTATTCTCGGGTCACGATTTAATTTGTGAAAACGGGACGGTGCTGCGGGAAAGCGAATTGTTTCAAAACGGAATTATCTACAGTGAAATTGATGTAAACCGGCTCGCAGAAGAACGCCGCCGGACGACGACCTTCTCAGCGGCAAAGACAGAGGGGTATCGGTTGATTTGCTTTGATATAGAAATGGAAACTGTGCGGCTGACACGCCCTGTGGCGCGACGCCCGTTCGTTCCGGAAAATGCGGCGAGCCGTGCGCGCCGCTGTGAAGAAATTTTAGCGATTCAGAGCGAAGGGCTGAAAAAACGGATGCTGCATACGGGCTGTAAGTCGATTGTAGTGGGGATTTCCGGCGGACTTGACTCCTGTCTCGCGCTTTTGGTCATGGTACGGGCGATAGGGCAGCTCGGCCGCCCAGCGTCGGACATTGTTGCTGTGACGATGCCGTGCTTTGGCACGACAAAGCGGACAAAATCGAACGCAGAGCTGTTGTGCGACTCGCTCGGTGTGACGCTGAAAACGATTGACATCGCCGATTCGGTCAAACAGCACTTTGTTGATATTGGCCACAGCGAGGATAACTATAATGTCGTCTATGAAAATGCACAGGCACGCGAACGGACGCAGATATTGATGGACGTTGCCAACCAGTGCGGCGGGCTTGTGATTGGAACGGGCGATTTGTCGGAGCTTGCGCTTGGATGGGCAACGTACAACGGCGACCATATGTCGATGTACGGCGTCAATGCCTCTGTGCCGAAAACACTTGTGCGCCATATTGTGCGTTACGTTGCGGACACAGCGGACAGCACGCCGCTGAAAACAGCGCTGTATGATATTTTGGATACGCCCGTCAGTCCGGAGCTTTTACCGGCAGACGAGGACGGCACGATAGCGCAAAAAACGGAGGACCTTGTCGGGCCGTACGACCTGCACGATTTCTTTTTGTACTATATGGTCCGTTTCGGTTTTTCACCGGCGAAAATTTATAGGTTATGTGTCTATGCATATGATGGGGAGTATGAAAAAGATACGATTTTGTACTGGATGAAAGTGTTCTACCGCCGCTTTTTCTCGCAGCAATTTAAGCGTTCCTGTCTGCCGGACGGGCCAAAGGTCGGTACGGTGACGCTTTCCCCGCGCGGCGACTGGCGTATGCCGAGTGACGCGTCTGCACGGCTGTGTCTTAACGAAATTGATAAACTACAATAGTAATCAAAAAGACCGCCATA
>URQR01000204.1 GCA_900550065.1 uncultured Eubacteriales bacterium
CGCTACCATCGGCTCCTCTATCCGAAAATACAGCATACCTGCGGGCTTTGCGCCGGCTTTTATTTGCGACGCAGCATCAAGGTAGACCGCCAGCTGTAGGTCGAGCTGGTGGTAAATGCCCGCAAGGCTGAACGTCTTCGCGCCGGACTTATAGTCAATGACGCGGTAATACGTGCCGTGCTCCGTTTCACATGCGTCGACCCGGTCAATCACGCCCCGTATCTTTAGCTTTTTCCCGCTCGAAAGGTCGACAACCACCGCGCGAAACTGCCCGTCGTCGCCGAAACGCACCTCGCTCCCAGCCGGCTCGAACCGCCCGGCCGCAATATGCATCACCAACAGCTTCGCACATCGGACAAGGCTCCGCTTCAGACGCAGCAGCAAATACTGCGTCGGCTTCCCCATGATGGGCGAGCCGGTAAAAATCTGCTCGCACAGCTCGTCAATGATTGCCGCAATCGACGCTTCGCAGTATGCGTCGTCAATGTCGCGCCACGCAATCCCCTCCGCCGTAATTCTCTTTGTAAATGCCTCGAGCACAGAATGCATGATACTTCCGATATCCGGCGCGCCGATTTTAAGAATTTTGCGCTCCTTTGCTTTGAGCGTATATTCGATAAAATAAGAAAACGGGCACTGGCTGTACCGCTCCAAGCGGCTCACACTCGTATGAATCCCATCTTTGTAAAGGCGCGCCATCTGCCGCTCCGGAAGCTGCTGCGCCGCATTTGTATACGAAACCGCGCGCGTTAAAAGCTCCGTGCGGCGTTGTTCATTGCTTTGATACCATTGGTAGACGCCGCCCCACATGCCGCGCGGCTTCCCCGGGGCGGCGTCGCCCATTTGCAGCGCGAGCGCGCCGAACGCCCCCTCCGCTACGCCGATTTTACGAATATCCGATATATCCTCACCCTGCAAATCGTCCGCCTGCATAAGATGCGGAAACATCGCGCGGATACTTTTGCACAAATCCGATTCCGGCAGCGATGCGCCGTCCATCCCCGCCACAGGATAGCTTAAATACAGCCGCTCCGACGGCTTTGTGATTGCTTTATAAATCAAAAACCGCGCGTCAAACGCCGCCTCGCGCGCCGTCGGCGCAAGCTCTGTTCCCATCGCTGCGACCGCCTCACGCTCCCGGTCGGTCAAGATTCCCTCCTGCACCGCCGCACCGGAAAACGCGCCGCCGTTTGTGCCAAGTGCAAACAGACACTTACACGAACCTGCACGCGCCAACGACACGTCGAGCACCGCCACAGCGTCGGCCGCCTGTGGAATTATACCCATTTGCTCCTTCAAAAGCCCCGTTTCCATCAAATTTTTAAACTGCTCCATACCGATTTTCCGCTCGCCGGCGGTCAGCACCATCTGGTCTAAAATATTCAATATACTGTTCCAAATCCGGCTGTAGCGGTTTGCAAGCACAAAATCGCCCTCCTGCCGGAACGCTTCGACCATATTCTGTACGCGCGCGCCCATTCCCAAGTCGCACACAAATGTGTACACCGCCGCGCACGCCTCTTTAACCGTACGCTTGCTGCCGATTCCTTCTCGCAGCCTTACAAGCGGCGCCACGACCCGGCGGCGGATTTCGTCAATTTGCTCGTTTGCCTGCGCCTCCTGCGTCGAAAAGTCCGACTTATAACGCCACGGCTTCTCGTCGAGCCATGCGCGCCGCGTCACGCCCGTCGCCAGCACGTAGTTTTCTAAGAGGTCAGCCTCCTGCGCCGTAATATTGGAAAACCCCGTTTTCAAATATGCAAACATGCTCTCGTACCGAAAGCCGCCCGCCAAAATATCGAGCGCCGAAAGAATCGTCAGCACGAGCGGATGCTCCGCCGCCGCCGTCTTTTCCGACAAAAAACATGGAATATCGTAGCGCGAGAAAATCATTTTAACGGGCTCGAAGTACAGCTCCGCATCGCCGCAGCACAGCGCAATATCGCGCCAGCGATAGCCCTCGTCACGGCAGAGCGACACAATCTCGCGCGCAGCCTGTTCAATTTCCGAATAGGTGTTAAGCGCCGCAAACAGCCGGACGCTGTCCGTTTTCTCCGCATACGGCGCGGGGGCATAGCGCGGATACTGCCGCTCTAAATGCGCCAGCGCAGGTGCTTCTTTATGTAAGTAATTCCCACGCAGGTACGTTCCCGAAAAGCCGATTCCAAGCTCGTTTGCAAGCCGCTTTAGTTTATAAAACGTGCGGGCCGCCGGCGCAAACACGCCCTGCGTGTCGAGCGCTTCATCCGTACAGAGGCAGACCGTCACACGCGCCGCGCTGCCGCACATCGCCCGAAGCATCTCATAATGCTGTGGTAAAAAGTCGGAAAATTCGTCGATAAAGACGTGCGCATTCGCCAAACAGCCGCTCTGGGCAAGCTGCGCCGCCGCAACATACAAGTTGTCCTCATAGTCGCAGTAGTCTTCTAAAAATAGCTGTTCATACGCGGCATAAATCAGCGCAAGGTCGCCAAGCTTGCTCCTCAGCGCATCGGTTTGCGCCTGCTCGCTCAGCGCGGCGATTTGCTCCGGTGGTATACCGTAGCGTTTAAACTCAGACAGCAAGGACGCAATCTGGTCAATAAAACCGAGCTTTTCTGTCGCAAGCGAATAAGTCGTCAGTTTATTTTTAACCGACATAAGCGCGCGGTAAACAATCATGTTTTTGCCCGCAGGCGACACCGGGCGCTTCGCCGCGCCGCTCTTTTGCGCGAAAATCCGCCCTGCAAGGCGCGAAAAGGTAAGCGCCTCCGCCGTTTCGCTGCTCGCCGCGCCGATTTCTGCCACAAGCAGCTTCTCCGTCCGGTAGCTGAACTGCTCCGGCACGAGCATAACACAGCGCTGCTGTGCGCGCAAAAGCGATTTAATTGTATCAATGCAGGTATGCGTCTTGCCGCTCCCTGCGCGCCCGTATAAAACCTCAATCTGCATTGCGATACCCCTTAATTCGTTCTCCATAGCCAAAAATGGACGCACATACGCGCAGCGTCCATGCATCCCAAATTTTCACCGTTTAATTTCCTTCCACCCGCATCAGCTCCACAAATTTTTTGTCGAGCTCCACGCTGATTTCGTATATCTGGTCCATATCCGCGCCGTCCGCAATCAGACTGTCCAGCTTTTTGCGTATCTGCTTAATTTCCTGCTTCAATTTTTCATAATCGTACATATTACCACTCCTTTGCCCTCATTCGCCGTCTTTTCCGTGTTCCTCACCCTCCGGCGTATCTTCCGTTTTATCCAACTCCTGCGGCACACTAATGCCGCCGGCTGGCTTCTTTTTCATATACAAATAAATCAACACACATACCGCGGCCAAAACCGTCACAATCGCCGTAATCTGCGACATCGGCATACCAAACAGCTTGAGCACATATTCCTCCTGCCGCAGCGACTCCATGACAGCGCGCCCGAGCCCGTACCAGACCACATACAGCGCAAAAATCTCTCCACTGCGCTTTTTATACTTTTGGTAGAACAAAA